>JBKKDH010000336.1:0-7129 GCA_046708445.1 Arthrobacter sp. | reverse complement strand
GGCCCGCAGCCTTGGCCAGTCCATGCGGATCATCAAGTCCGAGGTCAAGGAAATGAAGAACGACGGCAAGACCGAAACGCCCGCTGACCCGACCGGACCGGTGGAAGGCAAGATCGTCAACCACCCGCAGGCGAAGCCCGGTGAGCCGACGGACGGTACTGACGTACCGCCGTCGCACCGCGCCTAACGCACGGTGGCACTGACGAGGGGCCGCAAAGCCAACCCAGAGGGCCGGATGGCCCTCTGGGACCACCTCAAGGAACTCAAGAACCGGCTGATCAAATCCGGGATCGGCGTGCTCGTCGGCGCGATCGGCGGCTGGATACTTTATAACCCCCTGCTGTCGGCCCTCAAGGAACCGGTGGACCGGATCGCCCAGCAGACCGGTGGAGTATCGTCGGTCAACTTCTCGAACATCGGGTCGGCGTTTGATTTCCAGCTGCAGATGTCGCTCATCATTGGCTTGGTCATTTCCAGCCCCATCTGGATCTACCAGCTGTGGGCTTTCATCACCCCGGGACTGACCAGCACTGAACGCCGCTACACCCTGGGCTACATGGCAGCCGCCGTTCCCCTGTTTCTTGCCGGCATTTGGGCAGGCTGGCTTGTTGTGCCACAGGTCGTCCGTGCCCTCACACAGTTCACCCCGGCCGGGTTCTCCAACATCATCGACGCCCGGGACTACATCGACTTTGTCACCCGTATGGTCCTTGTCCTGGGGTTTGCCTTCCTCGTCCCGGTGGTCCTGGTGGGGATCAACATGGCCGGCATCGTCACCGGCCAGACCATCCTCAAGGCCTGGCGCATCACCGTGTTCCTGGTGTTCGTCCTCGCCGCCATCGCTGCCCCCGGTGCCGATGCGATCTCGATGTTCATGCTGGCAGGGCCCTTGCTGGTGCTCTTTTTCGCAGCCATCGGCATCTGCCTCCTGAACGACAAGCGCCGTGCCCGGCGGGTGGCCAAGCGCGAAGCGGAGACCGACGCCACAGCCGACGTCGCGACGCCTGGAAACGAACTGAAGAACCTGTAGCCCCGAGCCCACTAGGCTGGAGTCATGTCCTCTATTTCCGGGCCGACCCCTCCGGGTCCGTTCTCGTCCCGGCCTACCGTTCCAGAGCAGCTATCGCCGTCTGAAAGCTACCGGGCCAGCACAGAACGTACAGCCGAGGCCGCGAGCTATCTGGGCGGCTTTGTCCGCACCCTCGATTTTGAGCTGGACGACTTCCAGCGCCAGGCCTGCAGGTCCCTGCAGGAAGGCAGGGGCGTGCTGGTCGCAGCACCCACCGGCGCCGGCAAAACCATCGTGGGCGAGTTCGCGATCTATCTCGCACTCGAGCGGAACCTCAAAGCCTTCTACACCACCCCCATCAAGGCACTGAGCAACCAGAAATTCGCCGAGCTTGCGGAAAAGTATGGACCGGAAAACGTTGGCCTCCTGACGGGAGACACCAGCATCAACGGCGAGGCGCCGGTGGTGGTGATGACAACCGAAGTCCTCCGGAACATGCTGTACGCAGACTCCGCATCGCTGGATGACCTTGGCTTCGTGGTCATGGATGAAGTGCACTACCTCGCAGACCGCTTCCGTGGCGCCGTGTGGGAGGAGGTCATCATCCACCTGCCCAGTGAAGTGCAGGTAGCTTCGCTGAGCGCCACGGTCTCAAACGCGGAAGAGTTCGGGGCGTGGCTGGACACCGTCCGCGGCGACACCGACATCATCGTCTCGGAGCACCGGCCGGTGCCATTGTGGCAGCACGTCATGGTGGGCAAAGAGATCGTGGACCTCTTCGCCGGCGAGACCACCTTTGATGAGATCGCTCCACCTGCAGATGCGGAGACCGGCGTCCCGGCCCCGGCAGCAGTGCCGGAGGAGTTGCCCGGTCGTGGATTCGAGGTCAATCCGGACCTGCTGGCCATGGCCAGGAGCGAGAGCCAGCAAAGTTTCCGCGGACGCTTCGGCCACGGCGGCCGCAGCCAGCGCAGGCAGCACAGGCAGCGCGGCGACGACAGGCCGGGCCAGGGCGCCCAGCCCGTCGGAGTCCGGAAGGCCAGCCGCCCCCAGGTCATCGCCAGCCTCGACCGGCAGGACCTGCTGCCGTCCATCACCTTCATCTTTTCCCGTGCCGGCTGCGATGCAGCCGTTGCACAGTGCGTCTCCTCCGGGCTGTGGCTGACCACGGAGAAAGAGCAGCGCATCATTGCCCAGCGCGTCGACGAAGCAGGGCAGGACATCCCCTCCGAGGACCTTGACGTCCTTGGCTTCTGGACGTGGCGGGACGGCCTGCTCCGGGGCTTTGCAGCCCATCACGCGGGAATGCTTCCCACATTCAAGGAGGTCGTGGAGAAGCTGTTCGTTGAGGGCCTGGTCAAAGCGGTCTTCGCCACGGAAACCCTCGCCCTGGGTGTGAACATGCCTGCGCGCTCCGTGGTCCTGGAGAAACTGGATAAGTTCAACGGCGAAGCCCACGTGGACATCACGGCGGGGGAGTACACCCAGCTGACGGGCCGCGCGGGCAGGCGCGGGATCGACGTCGAGGGCCACGCGGTGGTGCTCTGGCAGCCCGGAACGGATCCGACGGCGGTGGCCGGCCTCGCGTCGCGCCGTACGTATCCGCTCAACTCCAGTTTCCGCCCGACCTACAACATGAGCATCAACCTGCTGGCGCAGTTTGGCCGTGCGCGGGCCCGCGAAATCCTGGAATCCTCCTTTGCGCAGTTCCAGGCAGACCGCTCGGTGGTGGGCCTCGCCAGGCAAGTGCGCGGCAGGGAGGAGTCCCTGGCCGGCTACGCCAAGTCGATGACCTGCCACCTCGGGGACTTCACCGAATATGCAAGGCTGCGCCGGGAGCTGTCGGACGCCGAAAACATGACCTCCCGGAGCAAGTCGAGGGCAAGAAAATCACTGAGTGACGACTCCCTGGCGCGGCTGTTGCCGGGGGACGTTGTGGACGTCCCCGGCGGCCGGGCGCCAGGGCCGGCCATTGTACTGAGCGCGGATCACAGCAGCCGCGAACCGCGGCCGGCCGTCCTGACACTGGACAACCAGCTCCGCAGGATCGGGACCGAGGACCTGGAAGGGCCTATCGCGCCCATGACGCGGATCCGGATCCCGAAGTCCTTCAACGCCAAGGTCCCCAAGTCGCGGCGTGACCTTGCCTCGTCAGCACGGAACGCCCTGCGGGAGAACCGGCCACCGGCGCCGACCAGCAGCCGGGACATCGACTTCGGCCTTGCCACCGCCCTGCCCAACCAGGAAAAGCGCATCGCTGACTTGCGGCGGGCGCTCCGCGCCCACCCCTGCCACGGCTGCAGTGAGCGTGAAGACCACGCCAGGTGGTCCGAACGCTGGTGGAAGCTGCGCCGGGAAACCGACGCGCTGGTGAGGCAGATCCAGGGCCGGACCAACACCATAGCCAAAACGTTCGACCGCGTCTGTGACGTGCTCTCGGCCTACGGCTACCTGGAAACCACGGCTGACGGCCGGCAGTCCATCAGCCCGGACGGCCAGCGGCTGCGGCGCATTTACGGTGAAAAGGATCTGCTGATCTCCCAGTCCCTTCGACTGGGTGCGTTCGATGACCTGGACGCCGTCGAGGTTGCCGCCCTCGCCAGCGTCCTGGTCTACCAGGCCAAGCGCGAGGACCGGGGGCTCCGGCCGCGGATGCCCAGCATCTCGCTGGAGTCGTCCGTGGACGTGGTGATCCGGGAATGGTCGGCACTCGAGGACGTGGAGGAGCAGAACAAACTTCCCTTGACCGGCGAGCCGGAACTGGGACTTGTTTGGCCGATGTATAAGTGGGCAAAGGGCCGGCACCTCCAGGAAGTGCTCAACGGCACGGACCTCGCCGCAGGCGACTTTGTGCGGTGGGTCAAGCAGGTCATCGACCTGCTTGACCAGCTCGCCAAGATTCCTGGGCTTGAGCCCCGCCTCGCACGGCTCTGCACCGAAGCCATTTCCCTGGTCCGCCGTGGCGTGGTGGCCTACTCTTCCGTCGTCTGACCTGCCTGCTGCTGCCGCCTGCGCCCGCGGCCCACTATCTTGAGGAGCCTTAAACCACATGACCGAAGCAACGTCTGCCACGCCGTCCCCGAACGAGCGCAAGGTGGTGCTCTACCGCAACGGTTCCGTGTACACGGCGGCGGATCCTTTTGCCACCGCCATGCTTGTGGACGGTGACACAGTAGCGTGGGTGGGCTCGGAACAGGCGGCGTCATCCATCGCTGACAGCACCATGGAGATCATCGACCTCCGGGGCAGCCTGGTCGCGCCGGGATTCGTCGACTCCCACGTCCATTTGACCGAAACGGGTATCGCCCTGGATTCCCTCCAGCTCGGCCGGGTCAGGTCGGCCCGGGAACTGCTGGACGCTGTCCAGTCCGCGACGGGGGAGGGTCCTGTGCTCGGACATGGCTGGGACGAATCCACGTGGGAAGATCCTTCGCTGCCCACCGCCGACGAACTCGAGCGCGCCGGGCAGGGCCGGCATGTGTACCTGTCCAGGGCGGACGTTCACTCGGCCCTGGTGTCGCGTTCCCTCACTGCGACCGCCGGCCTCACGGAGCTTGATGGATTTTCGCCGGGGGGCCACCTAAAGCGTGCGGCGCATAACGCCGCCAGGCAGGCCACCCGAAGCCTGCCGCAGGAAGCCCTGAGCAGCTACCAGCAGCGCGCACTGGCTGAGTTGGCAGCGAACGGCTACGTCGCGGCCGCCGAAATGGGGGCACCCCACATCGGCGGGATGGCTGACCTTCGCCTGGCCGCATCCTGGAACGCCGGCGGGCCCGGAAGAGACGCCTTGCCGGAGGTCCTCCCGTACTGGGGAGAACTGGCCCTGTCCCGGGAACACGCACAGTCGATCCTCGATGAACTGGGCCTGCCCGTCCGGGGCCTTGCAGGCGACTTGAACATCGATGGTTCCATCGGTTCCAGGACCGCGGCGCTTCGGTCCGACTACAGCGACGCGGCGGGCGAGCGGGGCAGCCTCTACCTTTCGGTGGACCAGGCCGCCGCCCACCTTGCCGCGTGCTCCCTGCTTGGAATCCAGGGCGGATTCCACGTCATCGGCGACGCCGGGCTGGACACCGCCCTCGCCGCCCTGGATCTTGCCGCCGCCGAAGTGGGCGAACAACGTATCCGGTCTGCGGGCCACCGGTTTGAGCACGTCGAGATCGCAGATTCCAAGGCAGTGGAGCGGCTGGCGCATTACTCCGTGACGGTCAGCTCGCAGCCCGGGTTTGACGCTGCCTGGGGCGCTGGCGGCAGCCTCTACGAGCAGCGCCTCGGCAGCCGCAGCAGCAGCATGAACGCTTTCGCCGCGTTCTACTCCGCCGGCGTGCCGATTACTTTCGGAAGCGACAGCCCCGTGACGCCTTTGCGCCCGTGGGCCAGTGTCCGCGCCTGCCTGGAACACCACAATCACGATCAGCGGATCTCGGCGCGCGCAGCCTTCCTTGGCCACACCCGCGCCGGCTGGCGGGCTGCGAAGTACCAAAACCCCATGGCCGGGCAGCTTGTTCCCGGGGCACCGGCAAGTTTTGCGGTGTGGGACGTCGACGAACTTATGGTCCAGGTGGCGGACGGAAGGGTTCAGTCCTGGAGCACCGACCCACGCGCCCGCACGCCCCTCCTGCCCGCCCTCGACACGGGTACCGACCCCGTTTGCCTGCAGACGGTCCGTGACGGAGCCGAGCTGTACTGCGACGCGGCCCTCCGCTCCTGAACCCGGGCCTACCGGGCATCACTCTATAATGGGAAGTTGCGCCTGCCAGTGCCTCCACTGTGCACCAGGTGCTCCGACCGCTTTCATCCAGGAAAGGCTCTCTGTGCGCGTCCTCACCATCATTCCTACCTACAACGAGCTGGAATCGCTGCCCAAGACTCTCCAACGCCTTCGGGCAGCCGTGCCGGCGTCGGACGTGCTGGTGGTGGACGACAACAGCCCTGACGGGACGGGGCAGTTGGCCGACGGCTTCGCTGCCGAGGACTCCCAGGTCCACGTCCTGCACCGCAAGGGCAAGGAAGGCCTTGGCGCCGCCTACATTGCAGGTTTCAAGTGGGGCCTGGACGCCGGCTACGACGTCCTGGTGGAAATGGACGCCGATGGCTCCCACAAGCCCGAACAGCTGCCGCTCCTGCTGGACGCCATTGACCAGGGCGCAGACCTGGCGATGGGTTCGCGGTGGGTCACCGGCGGCAGTGTGGTCAACTGGCCGTTGTACCGCCAGGCCATTTCCCGGATCGGCAGCACCTACGCCCGCATTATGCTGGGCCTGAAGATCAAGGACGTCACCGGCGGCTACAGGGCCTTCCGCAGGACCACCTTGGAAAAGCTAAACCTCGACCAGGTCGACTCCGTGGGGTACGGCTTCCAGGTCGACCTCGCCTGGCGCGTCGCGAAAATGGGCCTGAGGATCGAGGAACGGCCCATCACGTTCGTCGAGCGTGAGCTGGGTGCGTCGAAGATGAGCGGAAACATCGTTGTGGAAGCCATGATCAACGTCACCAAGTGGGGACTGCAGGCCCGGTGGAACAAACTCACGGGCAAGAAGGATTCTTCCCAGGCATAATCCGCAGCCGGGCGGCCTAGGCCGCCCAGCCTGGGCCACGGGGATACGGCGACCCCCAAAGGCGCCAAGCCAAAAAGGGGCCTTCCCCGCACCTTTCTCGGTGCGGGGAAGGCCCCTTTTTCGTTAGCCGGCGCTTGGCGGCTGGTGGTCTGCGGAGTTAGGCAGTGCGCCGTTCGCCACGGCGTTCGCGAAGGATAGTCAGGCGGTCTTCAAGGATCTGCTCCAGCTCGGGGAGGGTCCGCCGCTCCAGCAGCATGTCCCAGTGCGTGCGGACAGCCTTTTCGTTGCTGGTGTCGGGACGCTCGCCATCGACCAGGAGCGCTTCCTTGCCGGTCTTGGAAACCCAGACCGGGGGAATTTCCGCCTCGGAAGAGAAGGTGACAAAGACCTGCTCGCCATCCTCACACCTGTATTCGACACGCTGACGCGGGGCCGGCTCAACGCCGGACTCGGTCTCCATGCTCTGCGCGCCAAGGCGCATACCCCGCAGGCTGCGATCGCTCATGTTTTCTCCCTCTGGTCGGTTCGCGGAGCAAGGCCCCACGCTAGCCGGGGGCGGTAT
>JBKKDH010000335.1:0-9453 GCA_046708445.1 Arthrobacter sp. | reverse complement strand
GCGTCCGCCTCCGCGGCCTGGTAGCCCACCAGGAAGTGCTCCTTGGAGGTCCGGGGGAGCAGTTGACGTTCCGCCACGACTCCTTTGACCGCGCCTCGTTTATGCCGGGCGTGCTGCTCGGTGTCCGCAAGGTTGCCTCCCACCCGGGCCTCACGTTAGGCCTTGACGGCTACCTGGACCTGGGGCTCTGAGTCGTGGCTGATGTGGTGGCTGCCTTCCGAAAGAACCGCACCAAGATCTGGGTCGGTGCCGTAACGCTCCTGCTGGTGTTCTACCTGGTGGTGTCCCTCCAGCGGTCCGTCCTGCTGTTGCTGGACAGCAACCCCGCCGCCAAGGCCATCGGCGCCGCCTACCTGGTCCTGCCCATCATTGGCGCGTGGGCCATGATCCGTGAACTGCTGTTCGGTGCCCGCACCGAACAGATGGCGAAGGTCCTGGAAGCCGAAGGCGGCCTCCCCGTGGACGAACTGCCGCGCACCCCCGCCGGGCGCATTGTCCGTTCAGCGGCGGACGCGGAATTCGAAAATTACCGGGCAGAGGCTGAAGCAGCTCCCGGGGACTGGCGTTCCTGGTTCCGGCTCAGCTGCGCCTACGACGCCGCGGGCGACCGCAAGCGTGCCCGGGCGTCCATGCGTGACGCCGTCAAGCTGTTCCGCGGCAAGGTGCCCGCTTAGCCACTGCGCAGCGTCAGCGCAGGGTGTTCCGCCCCATCCGGCCCAGCTGGTTGGCGCCGTGGCCCAGCCATTCCAGCGGACCCCGCCATTTCAGCAGGACAAAAGCCATGCCCACGATGATGGCTGTGGCGGCGTGGGCGAAGTACATCCCGTCTTCGGTCCAGCCCGCCGGGAGCGGCTGCAGGTAGAAGCCTGCCACCACCCAAACGTGGACGGTGTACAGGGTCAGCGTCGTGGCACCTGGCCCGCGCAGCGGCAGCAGCAGGTCCAGGTCCACCCAGTCCGCGAGCCTGCCGAGCAGCAGGCAGGCGCCCACTGCGGCAGCCGCCACGCCGGATGTGTGCGCAAGGTCAAGGGCGGTGCCGGAGTGGGGCGCAGCGGACGCCAGCCACCACCACGAGCCCTCCTGCGGCACACCGGTGAGGTTGACCTGCAGCACACTGTCCAGAGGATAGTTGGGCGCATTCAGCACGTCCTCGAGGGCGGCCCTGCCTCCCCAGCTTTCCATCGCGGCAACACCCAGGGACTTGGTGAAAACTGCCAGCACCGACCCGCCCGCGAGCAACAGCCATGGCACCACGGCCTTGGTCAGTGGAAGGCGTCCGATCAGCAGGCCGACCAGCAGGTAGGACATCCACTGCAGGACGGGGTAGTAGCCGGTGAAGAACAGGTCGCCCAATAACGGGCCCGGCGTGGACAGGTCCTCCCAGGACGGGTTGTGCCCAAGCTTCAGGGGCGGGTTGGCCGCCAGCAGCCAGGGCCGCAGCAGATAGGCAAGGACGGGCGAAACAAGGATCCATCCTGCCGCCCACGCGCACAGCGCCTTCGGCCTAAGGCCCACGAACGGAAGCACGCACAGGAACAGCACCGCGTAGTGGACCAGGATGATGGCCAGGTTCACTTCCAGCCCGCCCAGCGTCAGTCCGACGGCGGCAATCACCACCGCGCGCAATGCAATCCCGCGGCGTGCCCCCCCGAGCCGGGCCCCGTCCGCGGGCTCCTGCTTGCCCGTTGACAGCGCGAGGCCGATTCCCGCCAGCACGGCGAAGAGGGCGGCTGCCCGGCCCGAAAACGTCAGCCCGATCCACGTTGGCGTGAGGTCGGCGTTGGACTCGAACGTGGGGAGCAGGTGGGTGGCCATCATGCCCAGGAGGGCCAGCCCCCGGGCCGCGTCAATGCCGCGGAGCCGTTCCGCGGCTGATGAGCTTCGGGGCGCCCTGGATGGCTTTGCCGTGGCGCGGGAGGTCATGAGCCGATCGTCTCACAGGTTGCCGGGCCCAGGCAGTCAAGCGTCTGCGGGCAGTCACCGAAACGGGTCGGGCACTGTCCCGAGGGCCTTGTGTTCGAACATATGTTCGAATAATATGGATGGCATGCACACGCCATCGCAGCCACAGCCCCCATCGGCCATTCCGGCGAGGACGGGATCGAACCGGACCAGCATGAGTGTGGTCGGCGCAGCGGCGCCCGCAGGATTGATGAAGGCCATGAGCCCGGGGGTCGTGGACTATCTGTTCCGCCAGCTCGTGGCCGGCGAGGCGCCTGAGGACGTTCAGTGGCAGCATGAGGGCATCGCCCTGGCCGCGCAGCCGGCCGGGGCCGAGTTGGCCCGCCGGCTGTCGGAGACGGATCTGGATGCCCTGACGCCCACGGAACTCTTCCACTACGTCAGGGCCGCCCAGCGCCTGGCGACCTGGGCGGAGGGGCTGCGGGAGGCCGCCGTTGGACGATACTGCGGCCCGGACATGCCGCCGGCTGACCAGGGCCGCCACGGTGGCGGAGCTTCCCCGGCCTAAGTTGGCCCGGCCTTCAAACGCATGGCGTCCTGCCCTCACGAACCTCCGGCCTGTTCCCTAGGATGGAGTGGTGACCCTAGCCCTGACTGTTTCCGCCATCCAGTACCAGGCCATCGACGGCGGAATTCTCCCCAATGCCATGGAGCACGTCCGGCTGATCGAGGATGCGGAATCCCACGGGGCCCGCTTGGCTGTGTTTCCCGAACTTTCCCTGACCGGCTACAACCTGGCACTGCTGGAGTCCCCGGAGTCCTGGCTGGTCCAGGACGACGAACGGCTCGAGGACCTCCGTGAAATCTGCCGCCGTACCGGGATTACCGCCGTCGTGGGCGGCGCCTACCGGGAGCCCGGGGGCACCCCGCGGCTGGCTTCGCTTGCCATCCATCCGGACGGCGCCACCGAGACCGCATTCAAGACGCATCTGCACGGCCAGGAAAAGGACACTTTCGTTGCTGGCGGCGGGGCCAGCCTGCTGGAACTTGACGGTTGGAGGATTGCCCTGGCCATCTGCTTCGACGCGGCCGTGCCTGCCCATTCCACCGGGGCTGCGGCGGCGGGCGCGGACGCGTACGCCGTGTCCGCCGTCTACACCCACGACGAAGACCGCAGGCTGGAACTGCACCTGGGCGCCCGGGCCATGGACAACAGGATGTTCGGCATCCTGGCCAACCTTGGCGGAACCACCACGCTGGGCCCTTCCTGCGGCCTGAGCGGCTTCTGGGGCCCGGATGGATTGCGGATGAAGAAGGCGGCAGGAACAGGCACGGAACTGGTCACCGCCACCCTTCAGCGGAGCGCGCTGCAGAAATTCCGCTGAGCCGGCGGCCGCAGCAACGTGACACCGCAGGGCGCTATTTGACGTTCATCACGTCTCCGCCATTGTCCTAACCAGCCGCAGACAGGGTAACGTTTTTGCCATGCCTCACACCTCCGCGAACATTCCTGCCCTTGGTACCCTCCTGACCGCCATGGTCACGCCGTTCACCAAGGACGGCGCAGTGGACTACGCGCAGGCGGCAGAACTGGCTACCAAGCTCGTGGATGATGGTTGCGACGGCCTCGTGGTCACCGGAACCACCGGCGAAACCTCCACCCTCACTGACGAGGAAAACCTCGGCATGTTCCGTGCCGTCAAGGAGGCAGTCGGCGATCGTGCCGCCATCATCGCCGGAACCGGAACCAACGATACGGCTCACTCCGTGCACCTTTCCCAGCAGGCGGCTGCGCTTGGCGTGGACGGGCTCCTGCTCGTCACGCCCTACTACAACAAGCCGAGCCAGGCGGGCGTCCGCGCGCACTTCGAGGCCATCGCGTCATCCACCGATGTGCCCGTCATGCTGTACGACATCCCCGGCCGCTCGTCCATTCCGATCGAGCCCGAAACCATGATCCGCCTCGCGCAGCACCCGAACATCGTCGCGGTCAAGGATGCCAAAGCCGATTTCACCGCAGCCACGCGCGTCCTGGCGGAAACCGATCTTCATTTCTACTCCGGGGATGACGGACTGACCCTTCCCTGGATGGCCCTGGGCGCCGTCGGCCTCGTCGGCGTCACCACGCACGTCGCGACCCGCCGCTTCCGCGAACTGATCGACGCCGTCAACGCGAACGACCTCACAACGGCCCGGAAGATCAACTTCGAGCTCTACCCGGTCATTCGGGCCACGATGACCCGCGTCCAGGGAGCCGTAGCAGCCAAGCAAATTCTTAAATGGCAGGGAGTCCTGCCCAACTCGATTGTCCGTTTGCCCCTCGTGGAGCCGGACGAAGCCGAGATCGAAACCATCCGCGAGGACTTGGCTGAAGGAGGGCTGGTCTTTTCCTAAGGCTAAGACCGGCACCCTTCCGCCTGGAAAGTAGTGCACTATGACCCAAATCGCCCTTCCCGGCCTTGTCACCCCGCCCGCCCTGCCGCAAGGCACCCTTCGGATCGTTCCGTTGGGCGGGCTGGGGGAGATCGGCCGCAACATGGCCGTGTTCGAAATCGACGGCAAGCTCCTCGTCGTGGACTGCGGTGTCCTTTTCCCTGAAGAAACCCAGCCCGGCGTCGACCTGATCCTGCCCGATTTCTCGTATATCGAGGACCGGATCAATGACATTGTGGCTGTCGTCCTGACCCACGGCCACGAGGACCACATCGGCGCAGTCCCGTACCTCCTGCGGCTGCGGGCTGACATCCCCCTGGTGGGTTCCCAGCTGACACTTGCGCTGATCGAGGCCAAGCTGCAGGAGCACCGCATCCGTCCCTACACCCTCACGGTTGAAGAAGGGCAGGTGGAAAAGTTCGGTCCCTTCGAATGCGAATTCGTCGCGGTCAACCACTCCATCCCGGATGCCCTGGCCGTCTTCATCCGCACAGCCGGCGGCACCGTCCTGCACACCGGTGACTTCAAGATGGACCAGCTGCCGCTGGACGGCCGCATCACCGACCTCCGCCACTTCGCCAAGCTGGGCGAAGAAGGCGTGGACCTCTTTATGTCCGACTCCACCAACGCGGACGTTCCCGGCTTCACCACGGCCGAGAAGGAAATCGGCCCCACCCTGGAACGGCTCTTTGGCCAGGCCACCAAGCGCATCATCGTCGCGTCGTTCTCCTCGCACGTGCACCGCGTGCAGCAGGTCCTGGACGCCGCCGCCAAGCACAACCGCAAGGTTGCCTTCGTCGGCCGGTCCATGGTGCGCAACATGGCCATCGCGGCGAAGCTTGGCTACCTGGACGTTCCTGAGGGCCTCATCGTCGACATCAAGAACATCGACAACCTGCCCGACAACCGCGTGGTCCTGATGTCCACGGGTTCCCAGGGGGAGCCGATGGCCGCCCTGTCCCGCATGGCCAACGGCGACCACCGCGTGGTGGTGGGCGACGGCGACACCGTCATCCTCGCCTCCAGCCTCATCCCGGGCAACGAGAACGCGGTCTTCCGGATCATCAACGGCCTGCTCAAGCTCGGCGCCGACGTGATCCACAAGGGCAACGCCAAGGTGCACGTGTCCGGCCACGCCGCCGCGGGAGAGCTGCTGTACTGCTACAACATCCTGGAACCGCTCAACGCCATGCCGGTGCACGGCGAGACCCGCCACCTGATCGCGAACGGCAAAATCGCCATCGAATCCGGCGTACCCACGGCCAGCGTCATCCTGGCGGACAACGGCACCGTGATCGACCTCAAGGACCACCGCGCCGACGTCGTTGGCCAGGTTGAAGTGGGCTTTGTCTACGTGGACGGCTCCAGCGTCGGCGAAATCACCGACGCCGACCTCAAGGACCGCCGGGTCCTGGGCGACGAAGGCTTCATTTCCATCATCACGGTGGTCAACCGCGCCACGGGGAAGGTGGTCTCCGGACCGGAGATCCACGCCCGCGGCGTTGCCGAGGACGACTCTGTCTTCGACGACATCATCCCCAAGATCAATGCCGCCCTGGAAGAGGCCGTGCTGAACCACTCCGACCACACCAGCCACCAGCTGCAGCAGGTCGTCCGCAGGGTGGTGGGCACCTGGGTCAACCGCAAGCTCCGCCGCCGCCCGATGATCATCCCCGTGGTGCTCGAGGCGTAACAGCCCTGAGCCGCCAACGGAATAACTGAAGGCCCGGTCCCCTCGGAACCGGGCCTTTGGTGTCTCAAAATGCAGGGCCGGAACAGGCCGGAAATCCGCGGAATTCCGCCCTGGTTCGGGTAGCGTGGCAGGTATGGCCACTCGTACCACTTCTGCGCCCAAGGGCCCCGCCAGGGGCACCACCGGTGCCAAATCCGGCACCACCACTGGCCGCGGGGCCGGCTCCTCGGCGTCCAAAACCGGCCGGACCTCCGCGCGCTCCAGCACCGCGCGCACGCGCCAGCTGCCCGCCGTCGAGGAGCGCCAGCCGTGGCCGGTGCGCGTGGTTGGGGGTGCGTGGCTGGGCATTGGCCACCTGGTGGGAGGCGGTGTTCGCAGGATCGGCCACGATGTCAGCGACCTGCCGGCAGAGGACCGCCGGGACGGCGCGGCACTGTTCAACCTTGGACTCGGCGTCTTCATCGCCACTTTTGCCTGGTGGGGCTTCACCGGATGGTTCCCCGACGCCGTCTACAGCGTGGTCAACGGCACGTTCGGCTGGATGTCGCTGCTGCTGCCCCTGATGCTTTTTGTTTGCGCGTTCCGCCTCTTCCGGCAGCCGTCCGACGGGCGGGGCAACAACCGGGTGGGCATCGGTTTCCTCATCATGACCTTCGCCGGCTGCGGCCTGGCCCATATCGTTGGCGGGCAGCCCACCGTAGCTGACGGCTTCGACGGACTCCGCCAGGCCGGTGGCATGCTTGGCTTCCTGGCCGCCTCACCGCTCGCTGCCATTCACGCCGCCGTCCCGGTGGCCCTCTATGGGCTGCTGGCATTTGTGTCGCTGCTCATCATCACGGCCACGCCCTTCGGTGCAATCCCGCGGCGCCTCCGGGCAGCCTACGAGCACCTGATGGGCATCGACCTGCAGGATCCGGATGATGGCGGGGACGGCCACGACCGCAGTTACCTGGAGCAGACAGCCGCCGCGGCAGCGCCCAAAAAGAAGAAGCGGCGACTGTTCGGGAAGGATGAGGACCCCGAGGCCGGCCTTGAAGGCTATGTGGGGGACGAAGCGTTCGAGCACGCCGTCATCGACGACGACGACCCGGCCAACGACGCGAAGCCAGGCTCGGGGCCGCGCCTTGCTCCCGGCGTGCGCCGCCCCACTCAGGCGGAAATCGCCGTCGAAAAAATCAAGGCCGCCCAAGGCCTGGGAACGCCAGCACATGCGCCGTCGGCGGGGGAGAACGCCACCGAGGCGATTCCGCTGGTGACGCCGGGCATGGTGGCCGCGGGCTCATTGAACCCGGTAAAGGTGCCGGCCAAGCCTGTGGCACCCGCGCCCCTGCCCACCCCGATTCCGCAGCGGACTGAACAGCTCTCACTGGCGGGCGACGTCACCTATACGCTGCCGTCCTCGGATGTCCTGACGCCCGGCTCCATACCGAAGGAGCGCACCGAGGCCAACGATGCCATCGTGGCGTCTCTGACAGAGACCCTCAACCAGTTCAACGTCGAGGCGCAGGTGACCGGCTTCAGCCGTGGTCCCACGGTGACCAGGTATGAAATCGAGTTGTCGCCCGGGACCAAGGTGGAACGCGTCACGGCGCTGTCCAAGAACATCTCCTACGCTGTGGCCAGCTCGGACGTCCGGATCCTCAGCCCCATCCCCGGCAAGTCGGCCATCGGCATCGAGATCCCCAATACGGACCGCGAAACCGTCTCGCTCGGCGATGTGCTCCGCAGCCAGAACGCCCGCCGCACCGACCACCCCATGGTGATGGGCGTCGGCAAGGACGTTGAAGGCGGCTACGTCGTTGCCAACCTTGCCAAGATGCCCCACCTGCTCGTCGCAGGTGCCACCGGCGCGGGTAAGTCGTCGTTCGTGAACTCCATGATCACGTCCATCCTCATGCGCGCCACCCCGGATGAGGTCCGCATGGTCATGGTGGACCCCAAGCGCGTGGAGCTCACGGCCTACGAAGGCGTTCCGCACCTCATCACCCCCATCATCACCAACCCCAAGAAGGCGGCGGAGGCCCTGCAATGGGTGGTCCGTGAAATGGATGCCCGCTACGACGACCTCGCCAACTACGGTTTCAAGCACATCGATGACTTCAACAAGCCAGTCCGGGCCGGGAAGGTCCAGCCGCCGGTCGACTCCAAGCGCGTCATCCGGCCCTACCCGTACCTGCTGGTGATCGTGGATGAGCTCGCCGACCTCATGATGGTTGCCCCGCGTGACGTGGAAGATTCCATTGTCCGCATCACCCAGCTTGCCCGCGCCGCCGGCATCCACCTGGTCCTTGCAACCCAGCGTCCGTCCGTGGACGTCGTCACCGGCCTGATCAAGGCCAACGTCCCGTCGCGGATGGCGTTCGCCACGTCTTCGGTGACCGACTCCCGCGTGGTCCTGGACCAGCCTGGCGCCGAGAAGCTCATAGGCCAGGGCGACGCCCTATTCCTGCCCATGGGGGCATCGAAGGCCATGCGCGTCCAGGGCGCCTGGGTCACCGAGTCCGAGATCCACAAGGTCGTCGAGCACGTCAAGGGCCAGCTCAAAGCCGTCTACCGCGACGACGTTGCTCCCGAGGCGCAGAAAAAGCAGATCGACGACGACATCGGGGACGACCTCGAGGTCCTCCTGCAGGCCACGGAACTCGTTGTCACCACACAGTTTGGCTCCACCTCCATGCTGCAGCGCAAACTCCGTGTCGGCTTCGCGAAAGCCGGGCGCCTCATGGACCTGCTCGAGTCCAGGGGAGTGGTTGGCCCGTCAGAAGGCTCCAAAGCCCGCGACGTCCTGGTGAAGCCGGATGACCTGGCCGCCGTTCTCGCCGCCATGAAGGGCCAGGATGCGCCGGCGGCCCCGGACTCCCAGACGGCTGCCCTGAGCGAGAACGCCAACGCCAATATCGCCCAGGGCGGATACGCCGAGGACCTCGTGGCCGCGGACCTGGACCAGCGCAGCCAGAACGTCGAATACTTCGACGGGGCTGACACCAGCTCGTATAACGACGACGAGGACGGTTCCGAGGACGCCTGGTCACTCACCGGGCGGTAGCCTAGGAAGGTGACTAGCACCGAAGCAACCGCCGCCGGCTCCAGCAGTTCAGGGATCTGGAATCTTCCCAACATCCTGACCATGCTGCGCATCGCGCTGGTGCCTTTCTTCGTCTGGTTCCTGATAGCCGATGCCCCGGGGCTGCGCAGCGAGTCGGGACTGTGGCGCTGGGCCGCGGTGCTGGGGTTCGCCGTCGCGATTTACACTGACAAGCTCGACGGCGATATCGCCAGGAGCCGCGGCCTCGTCACAGACTTCGGCAAAATCGCCGACCCCATCGCCGACAAGCTCCTGATCGGTTCCGCCCTGGTCATGCTGTCCGTCCTCGGGGAGCTCCCGTGGTGGGTCACGGTGTTGATCCTCGTCCGGGAGTGGGGCA
>JBKKDH010000334.1:0-7289 GCA_046708445.1 Arthrobacter sp. | reverse complement strand
GCGGCCAATGCCCCTTCCTCGCCGAACGATGCAGACGCTTCCGCCGCCGATACGTAGGCCGGCAGGGGTCTTGCCTTGAGCCCGCTGGAGGGCTCAAGGCAGGGTGCGCAGCCCGTGCCATTCAGCACCGCACCCGCGGCCAACAGACTGAGGAAGCCACGGCGTCCGATCTTAGCCCCGGATTCAGCGACCGGCCGCCTGTTCATTAGCGGCCCGTTGGCACGGCCGGCGCCCTGGCCTGGCCCGCAGCGGCGGCCAGTTCGGTCCGCCTTGTTCGCCGCAGCGCCCGGTTTTCATCGCCCGCAATGACCACCATTGCCAAGATCGTCCAGACAACAATCCCGGCAACGGAACGGGTGGCGAGAGAGCTGTAGGTCTGAGGAATCACCACTGCGAGGAGGCCAGCGAAGGTCAGGCCGCGGTAGTCGTGCCACTCAGAGTTCCGCAACAGCAATACCAGCATCAGGCCGAAATACAGGACGGCGAAGAAGATGCCAAAGTCGATGCTGTACATAAGGATCGGATTCTCAAAACTCGTCTCCAGGCCGGCCTGGACAGCGACGCGGTAGCTCGATCCGATTCCTTGGCCTGCCACGGCGTAGTCAGCCCAGCGGCTGAGGAAGTACTCCAGCGCCAAGGCGCGCGCCTCGGCAGACCCGGTGTCGTCGGCCAACCTTTCGGAGACGCCTACGACCAGCGGCGAGGAAATGACGACCATCGCAACGCCTGCAAGGAACGCCAGCATGATTGCTTTAACCCAGGCCTTGCGGTCAGCGAAGAACACCACAAGGACGACGGATACCCCCACTACGGCCAGACCCACCCTCGACTGAGTGATGAGGACTCCGACAATCATCAGCACCAGGAGGGCCGCCTGGACGGAATTGCGTTTCAGCCCGGCAACCAGAGGTGCGGCCACGCAGATAACCAGCGATAGGGCAAGGGGCTGGTCCAGGGTGCCCATCCAACGCTGGGTTTCCGGATTGAACCAATACTGGGTCCGGAATCCGGGGCCGTAGAACAGGGCCTCGCCGTTGAGCCATTGCGCCACGGCGATGACGCAGACTACAGCCACCAGGAAAAGCAGGAGGGATCGCAGCATCTTTACCAGTCCGGGGTGGCGGACGCTGTTGGCGATGAGGAGAAGGAAAAACAGTACCGGGGCCAGGATCTGGTCGACCAGCAGCAGCATGCCTCCGCCCACTTCCGAGGTCCTGGAGGCAAGGAACGCTGCGACGATCACCAGGGCAAGGACCAGGAAGACGAAAAAGTGGCGGGCCAGAGCGTCCCTGATGCTCCAAGGATCGTGTAGCAGTTGCCCGGCCAGGATTGAGACCACCAGCCAGGACGCTGCGTGGAAGCCCAATGCTCCGCCGGCTTCACCGGTGACCACGGAATTTCCGACTGCCGGGACCAGGAACCAGAGAGTGAGCACCGCCCCCAGCAGCACCCTGGGCCGGGAACGCAGAAGGACGGACCCTGCCAAGCACAACCCGATCCAAAGCGCCAGCTGCACCGGTTTACCTCCGGCGGGTTACGGGCTGGATAGGCTCCCCAGCGGACTTGTTAACCGGCATCCACTCCGCCGCCCGGGAACGCCGCCGTGATCGCCGTACTCTCATGCCGCGAAAGAACCTCCCAATGAACCTGCGACGTTCCTCCGCAAACCGCGCGGGCAGCGCGTTGAGCACAACACCCGTGGCCTGCGTGTTGACAGCCTCGAGGTTCTTGAGGGCGGCTTTCAGCAACTCCGCCGACACACGGCCATGGCGGACCACTAAGAGGGTGCCATCAACCACGGCTCCGATCAGGGCAGCGTCACTGAACGGCCGCAGGGCTGGTGCATCCACAATCACCCGGGTGTACTGGGTGCGCATTTCTTCAAGGAAATCATAGAGCGCAGGGCCGCGGAGCAGCTCGGTGGGATTGGCCGGTATGGTACCGGCCGCGAGGGCGTGAAGTCCGTCCACCGATGTGTGCTGGATGGCGTTGCCGATGTGCAGGTGTCCGGCAAGGACATCGGACAGGCCCGTGCTTTTGCCGAGGCCGATGTCTGCGGCCAGTCTCGGCTGGCGGAGGTGTGCTTCGACGAGGAGTACCCGCTCTCCGGCTTCCGCCCAGGCCTTTGCCAGCATCAGAGCAACGGTGGTTTTTCCCTCGCGGGATCGAGCCGACGTGACGGCGATGACCTCGGCTGAAGGAAGGGCGGGCAGATGGTCAATGTTGGTCCGGAGCCTCCGCGCTGCCTCGTCGAGCAGGGAACCTGCCCCTTTCCCCAGAAGGAGGGCGGCACGGCCTGAGGTGGCGTGGCTGTAGGGCAACCTCGCGAGCAGCGGCAGCCCGGAGGCCACTTCAACCTCGTCTGGTGTCTTCAGGGACTTGTCCAGCAACCGACGCGAAACGGCAATCACAATCCCGGCGGCCAACCCCAGCAGAATGCCGAGTCCAAGGTTGAGCGGCACTCGCGGGGAGACCGGGTCAGGGAGCACGTCCGGGCCCGAAACGACGTTGAGTACGGTTGCGCCGCCCGGAAGGGTCCGGCCGGCTTCGAGTTCATTCACGGCAGCGCCGAAGTTTTCGGCAACGGCGGTCACCGTGGCCCGGGCTTTGTCGACGTCCGGCTGGGTTATGGTGACGGTCAGCATCAGGGTTTCACTGTCCGCGGAGGCGCTAATGCTGTCAGCGGTCTGCTCAGCGGTCAGCCCGTTGGCGCTTGCCTGCACAACCCTGTCGATAAACGCGTCGCTCTTGACCAGGCTGGCGTAGGAGGCCATCTTGCCGCGCGACAGCTCTAGAGACTGGAGAGCGGACTGACCGGTGACGGCAGGGCTCACCACATAGAAGCGGACCATCCCCTGGTACATCGGTGTGGAGTTGGAGGTGACGAAGACCGCCCCAGTCAGTCCCGCCGCAACGCACAGAAGGACTATCCACCAGCCCCGGACTATCGCCCGCACATACTCTGCCAGCTCCAATGCAACCCCCGTACGGCGTCCATGCCCTGCCATCCAGCACGGTACGTCATGGACCCCTCTGTATCGCTCCATTATTGACCGCATAACACGCGGCAGGAAGCTTTCTGGGAGCTGGATTTTCCGGCATTGCCGAGGCTGGCCCCGGCCAGAGCCCCCGGCGCCTAGCCAAACGGTCGGCGCGGCCGTAGTCTGTCCCTAATCCGGGGCAGACCACGGCGACATCGGAGGTAGGAAGAGGCGCTATGCGGGAGGTTCCAGGCTCCGCCGAGACCGGTCTGCTCCCGGTCCGTCCACGGACCCTGGGGCGCGAATGAATGACGCTGTGCGATCGCTTAAAGTCTTGGTGGCGCATCCCAGTGCCGACCTCTACGGCTCGGACCGGGTGCTCCTGGAAACTCTCGACGGCTTGGTGCGTTCCGGCGCAAAGGTGGCGGTGACGCTGCCGTCAGGGGGTCCGCTCATCGCCGGGATGGAAAGCCGCGGTGCCCGGGTCATCCTGTGCCCGACGCCGGTGCTGCGAAAGAGCATAGTTTCCCCCGCCGGGCTGCTGAAGTTCTGCGGAACAGCTGCCCAGGGCCTGTTCCGCAGTATTGGCGTCATCCGCGGAGTTCGTCCCGATGTCATCTTGGCCAACACCATCACTGTTCCGTTATGGCCAGCTGTCGGCCGGCTGTGCGGCATCCCCGTGGTCACCCACGTCCACGAGGCTGAAGGGAACGCCCCCAGGGCCGTACGTGCCGCACTGGCCTTCCCCCTGATCTTCTCCAGCGCAATACTGACCAACAGCAGGTTCAGCGCTGAGACACTGGAAGGCTCACTTGGCATCCTGCGCGGCCGCTCCACCGTGCTGAACAACGGCGTGCCCGGGCCGCCGACGGACCGGCCGCCCCGGACCGGGCTCTCCGGCGGCCTCCGGCTCCTGTATGTCGGGCGGCTCTCCCATCGCAAAGGAGTGGACGTCGCCGTAGACGCCTTGCTGCAACTCCTGGCACAGGGAGTGCAGGCGCACCTGTCGATCGTTGGGGCGGTATTCCCCGGCAATGAAGCGTACGAGGCAGGGCTCCGGGAAAAAGTCCAAGCAGCGGGCGCCTCGGAGCACGTGACTTTTCATGGTTTCCAGAATGAGGTGTGGCCCTTCTTTGCCGAGTCCGACATCGTGGTGGTGCCTTCACGGCTCGATGAACCCTTTGGGAACACCGCCGTTGAAGCGGTCCTCGCGTCCCGTCCTGTGGTGGTAAGCAACACGTCCGGCCTCCGGGAGGCGGCAGCAGGCTACAAGTCGGCCCAATTTGTAGAGCCAGGGAATTCTGCCGACCTTGCGGCAGCCCTGAAGTCTGTCTCCCTGGGCTGGCCCGAATTCCGGGACGCCGCGATAGCCGATGCCCGGGAAGCCGCCACCCGCCACAGTCCGGAGCGGTTTGGCGCACTGATGGCAGGCTATCTTGCCCACGCCGCTGGCAGGGCGGCATGACAGGAAAGAGGCCGGACGCACAGCCACGGCGGCCGGCTGCACCAGCATCAACAGAATCAGAACCGGACAACGGCGCCATGAAGACGGCCCGGAGTATCCGCTGGAGTTTCGGCGCTGTAGTTGCCCGGCAGGGGTTCCAAATCCTCTCGGCCGTCATCCTGGCGCGTATCCTGGGACCTCAAAGCTACGGCGTGATCGCCAGCGCCACAGTCTTCATCAGCCTGGTTACCCTGGTCCTGGACCAGGGGCTGTCCGCCGCTTTGATCCAAAGGCCGGAGGTCACCCGGCGCTTGGCCGGGGCCACTGTCACGCTGAATCTCCTGATCGCCGGCGTGCTCGGCGCCGCAACCTGGTTCGCGGCGCCGTGGGTCTCCGGGTTCTTCAGGGTCAGCGAGTTGGAACCCATCCTGCAGGTACTCGCGTTCGCCATCCCCCTCAAAGCCCTTGCCATCACGCCGAGGGCCATGCTCTCCCGTGACCTCCGGCTTCACCGGGTAGGCGCCTCAGACATTGCCGCAGCGGCTGCCGGAAGTGCCGCCGGCATCAGTGCGGCCTTTGCCGGCGCCGGACCATGGTCAATGGTCTACCAGGTTGTCGTGACTGACGTCGTGTGCGCCGTGGCGCTGATTGTTGCCAGCAAGGGTCCGCCGCCGAACTTCAGCTTCCGCGCTGTGGCGCCGCTGCTAAAGTTCAGTTCAAGTGTTTTCGCCACCGACTGCCTCGCCTATTTTTCCCGCAACCTGGACAACATCTTGGTGGGCAGGTTCCTGGGCGTAACTGCCCTGTCACTCTACGGAATGGCCTACCGGATCCTGGTGATGCCCGTACAGCTCATCGGACAGACCGTGAACCGGGTAATGTTCCCCGCCTTCGCGCGCGCCGCGCAGGATCCCGCACTCGTAGCGGAGAAGCTGGTGGCCGCGACGCGCATCCTGGCGATTTCCGCCATCCCCCTGATGGTCTACGTGGCATGCGCCGCCCCCGTCCTGGTGAACCTCGTGCTGGGGCCGGACTGGATGCCTGCGGCAGCGTTGGTGAGCGTGCTGGCGATCGGCGGGGCACGTGAAACGGTTTTTTACATCACGCCTTCCCTCATGAAGGGGCTAGGCCAGGGTCGGCTCATCATCCGCTACGAGATCCTGGCCGCCGTGGTTCAGGTTGGCGGCATAGTCATAGGACTTCAGTTTGGGCTCTTGGGGGTTGCGGTGGGCTACGCGGCTGCCGGCTTTGTCCTGACACCGGTCCTGCTGCGCATCCAAAAGTCGCTGACGGGGGTAACGGCGAGGTCACAGCTTGGCGCGATCTTCCCCGGAGCCCACGCTGCTGCGTGGGGTGCGGCCGGGTACGGCTTGCTCTCGCTGACGGACGTGGGGGATGCAGGACTGCTATTCGGGGGCCTTGGGGTGTTTCTCATTTCGGCGTTGACCATCCTGTGGCTTTTCCACCGCCGTATGTTGAAGGCGTACCTGCGTGACGCCGCCTCGCTCGTGGTCAGGAAGCCGGCCGCATCCAAACCAATAGGAGGATTGCATGACTGAGCATGACGGAAGAGACAGCTCAGGTCCGGGCGGGATTGTGATCGCGGTCCTGACATACCGCCGGGCGGAAGACCTGAAGATGGCACTCCCCCGGCTCGCAGCACAGGCTCAGTCCGTCGATACCGTCAGGGGCGGAGACGTTCTACCGGCCACCGTCCTCGTCATTGACAACGATCCCGCCGCGAGCGCCCGGACCACCGTGGAGGAGTTTGCCCGGACTCTGCCGTCCGGACTCCTCACGTATGTCCACGAGCCGAAGCCCGGGATTGCCGCTGCCCGCAACAAGGCCCTTACCGCCTCTTCGTCCAAGGATCTGCTCGTGTTCATTGACGACGACGAGGTGCCTTCCGAGCGCTGGCTCGCCCAACTTCTGGACCTGCAACGCACAAGTGGAGCCGCGGCGGTGGTGGGACCTGTCATCAGCGAATACGAGCACGCGCCCGAACCTTGGATCAGTGCCGGCCGTTTCTTCCAGCGCCGGCGTTTGGCAACGGGAACTCCCCTGACCGTTGCGGCAACGAATAACCTCCTGCTCCATCTGCCGCAGATCAGGGATATGTCGCTGGAGTTCGACGAACGTTTCGGCCTGAGCGGCGGCTCAGACACTCTGTTCACCCGCCAACTGGTGAAAAGGGGCGGCACGATGCTTTGGTGCGACGAGGCCGTTGTTGTGGACCAGGTGCCTGCCGGACGGTTGACCAGGGACTGGGTCCTTCGCAGGGCACTGCGCAGCGGCAATTCAGCCGCCCGTGTCAGCTTGGAGCTGGAACAGAAAGCCGGCCCCCGGCTGGCAGCCCGAGGCTCTTCCTTGGCGTCCGGCGTCGTCCGGGTCGCAGGAGGAACTGTCCAGTTATTGGCAGGGGTGGTGGCACGCTCCCAGGCCCATCGGGCAAGGGGCTTGAGGACGGCGGCCCGGGGTCTGGGTATGGCGTCGGGGGCGTTCGGTTACGTGTATAGCGAGTACCGCCGTAAGTGAAATTTTTCACAATTTTCTCGACCGTCAGAGTTTAGTGCCAACTTCGCGAAATACCAGGGATTTTATCGGCGTGTCGCCGACTATTATTCCAGCAGACGGCCGCTGTCAAGGCCCGAAATCACCGTTACCATTTTGCAACATTCGCCAGACTCTACTACGGTAAACCCATCAGCCGTGGTCGGGGATGCCAACGGGAAAGTCATTGCAGTTGTCGTTTGGGTTACCCCCCGCCTAGGTCTCAGGCCTTGGCATCTGCGTTGGCGCCGCACATTAAGCAATAACTAGGGCTTTGCGCCTTGGTAGACCCGGCGTTAGCCGTCCCATAGCGC
>JBKKDH010000333.1:0-4069 GCA_046708445.1 Arthrobacter sp. | reverse complement strand
CGCTGCTGTCTGCCCGCGGCGCCGCAGTGACCCATGCCGCCGCGGACCTTGGTATTGAACTCACAGTGGCCCACGCCGACGAGTCCGCCGAGGCCGCACGTGTCGCCGTCGAGGCCCTGCTGGCCGAGCACCCGGCGCTCGACGGGCTCCTTGTCTTTAACGACCTCATGGCGGCGGGGGCCCTCAAGGCTCTGGCCGCCCACGGTCGCTCCGTTCCGGGCGACTGCGCCGTGATAGGGATGGACGGGATCCCCCTCGGCGTCCTCGTTACCCCTGAACTGACCACCCTCTCGCTGGATCTGCGTGACGTGGGGCGGGCCGCCGTCGACCTCCTGGCGGGGCTGCTGTCCGGCGACGTTCTGCCGGACAGCGCAGCTGCGCGCCGGACACTACGCCATGAGCTGGTTATCCGCGAATCAGCCTAGGAGGCGCTACCCAAAATGACCGCTCGCGGATATTGTTTAAGTAGTTCGTGAACGTTCACGGCATGACGCAAGCAACGCCCACGCGGCCCCCCAAGCAACCTGCAGCAAGGAAGACCCATGTCAGTTCAGTCACCCGCTACGCCGGCCGGGACCCCGGCCAACTCCGCCGCGCCGTCCAAGGGCCGCGCCCTGGACCTTGGCGCTGACGACGCCGAGGCCCTGGCGTCGCTGGGCCCGGCCCGCGGCACCCTGCCGGCCCGTGCCTACCTCGACAGTGACGCCCCCAGGAAGTCCCTCAATGGTGAGTGGCAGTTCCGGCTGAGCCCCGGCATCCGCCAAGCGCCGGGGGATGGCTGGCAGTTCGGCGGGGACCTCGGCGGGTTCACCAGCCTGCCTGTGCCTTCAAGCTGGCCGATGCACGGGCACGGTTCACCGGCCTACACCAACATTCAGTTCCCGTTCGCTGTGGAGCCGCCGCACGTGCCGGACGCGAACCCGATCGGCGATCACGTGGTGGAATTCCAGGCCGGCCCGGAGTTCTTCCCGAGCGCCATCCTCCGGTTCGACGGTATCGAGTCTGCCGCCACCGTATGGCTCAACGGCACGGAACTGGGCACCACGCGCGGCAGTCGGCTGGCTCACGAGTTCGACGTCACGGGAGCCCTCAAAGAGGGCGCCAATATCCTGGCCGTCCGGGTCGCGCAGTTTTCCGCCGCGAGCTATGTGGAGGACCAGGACATGTGGTGGCTGCCGGGAATCTTCCGCGACGTGACCCTGCAGGCCCGGCCCGAACAGGGAATCGATGACGTGTTCGTGCACGCAGACTACGACCACGCGACGGGCGAAGGCGTCCTGAGCGTCGAGGTGAGCCGGGCCGGCGAGGCGATTGCCGCCGTCGTACGTGTTCCGGAACTGGACCTGGAACTGGCTGCCGGCGGCGAACACCGGATCCCGGCCGTCTCGCCCTGGTCGGCCGAGCTGCCGCGGCTCTATGAGGCCACCGTCAGCGCACCGGGCGAAACAGTCACAGTGCAGGTCGGCTTCCGGACCATCACCATCGAGGACGCCCAGTTCAAGGTCAACGGCCGGCGTATCCTGCTCCGCGGTGTCAACCGCCACGAACACCACCCCAAACTGGGCCGCGTGGTGCCGCGCGATGTGGTGGAAGCGGAGCTGCGGCTGATGAAGCAACACAACATCAACGCGATCCGCACCTCCCACTACCCGACGCACCCCGACTTCCTGGCGCTGGCGGACCAGCTGGGCTTCTATGTTGTGCTTGAGTGCGACCTCGAGACCCATGGTTTTGAGAACTCCGGCTGGAACCAGAACCCCAGCGACGACCCGGCGTGGGAGCCGGCGCTGCTGGACAGGATCCGGCGGACCGTGGAGCGGGACAAGAACCACGCTGCCGTGATCATGTGGTCCCTGGGCAACGAGGCGGGCACGGGCAGGAACCTGGACGCGATGTCCCGCTGGGCCAAGGACAGGGACCCGTCCCGGCCCATCCACTACGAGGGCGACTGGAGTTCGGCGTACGTGGATGTCTACTCGCGGATGTATGCCAGCCAGGCCGAGACGGAACTGATCGGCCAGGGGATCGAGGAGCCGCTGGACGATCCTGCACTGGATGCCCGCCGCCGCGCCATGCCTTTTGTGCTGTGCGAGTACGTCCATGCCATGGGCAACGGCCCCGGCGGCATGACCGAATACCAGGAGCTGTTCGACCGGTATCCCCGGCTGATGGGCGGCTTCGTTTGGGAATGGCTTGAGCACGGCATCACGGTTACCGGCGCGGATGGCCGCGAGCACTTCGCGTACGGAGGTGACTTCGGTGAGGAGATCCACGACGGAAACTTTGTGACCGACGGCCTCGTGGACGCAGACCGCAACCCGCGGCCGGGGCTCCTGGACTTCAAGAAGGTCATCGAACCCCTGCGCATTACCGTGGCAGAGGACTGGTCCGGGTTCACCGTCCGGAACGGCTACGACTTCGCGGACACGTCGGCGCTCAGCTTCCGCTATGTGCTGGAGGCCGACGGCGCCACCCTGGCGGGCGGGAAGGTCGCCGTGGAACACCTCGCGGCAGGCGCGGAGACATTCGTGCCGCTGCCAGCCGGACTGGCGGAACGGGCACAACGCGCGACGGCGGTGCTCACCGTCAGCGCTGACCTCGCCGAGGACACGACGTGGGCTGATGCAGGGCACGAGCTGGCCTGGGGCCAGTCCGTCCACGCTGTTTCGGTGGCCGGGCAGCCGCCTGCGCTCGAAGCGGTGGGCGTTTCCCCGGCCACCCTTCGGCTGGGACCAGTGGTGTTTGACCGGATCTCGGGGCTGCCGCTCTCCATCGGGAGTGTACCCGTGGACGACTTCCGCCTGGTGCTGTGGTGGGCACCAACGGACAATGACCTCGGCAGTGAATGGACCGGTCCGGACAGGCGGCCCCTCGCCACCCAATGGAGCGAGGCTGGGCTGAACCGCCTGCACCCGCGCCTGCTTGGCATCACTGCAGAGCCGGCTTCGGATGGCGGAGAGGTCCTGACCGTCCGTACCCGGGTGGCCGCGGCGGACAAACAGTTTGGTGTGTTGGTGGACTACTCCTGGAGCACCGACGGAGACTCCGTGAACCTGCGGACCCGGGTCCGTCCGGACGGGGACTGGACCAATGCCGTATTCCCCGTCGAATGGGCGAGGATCGGCCTGGAGTTTGTGCTGCGCGGCCAGACGGAGACAGTGAGTTGGTTCGGTCAGGGCCCCCACCAGAGCTACCCCGACACAGGCCAGGGCACCAAGACGGGCTGGTTCACGTTCCCGCTGGAGGGCCTCGACGTTGACTACGTGCGGCCGCAGGAGTCAGGAGCACGGTCAGGCGTGACCTCAGCTTCAGTAGCACTCGCTGTGGGCACCCTGGAAGTTTCCGGAGCCCCTTTCGCCCTGACGGTCCGCCCCTACAGCCTTGATATTTTGGACGCGGCGTCCCACCGGACCGACCTTGTGCCGGACGGTCGGACCTATGTCTACGTGGACCACGCGCTGCGGGGAGTGGGCACGGCGGCTTGCGGACCAGGGGTACTCGAGGCCTATCGGCTCCTGCCCCGGGAAGCTGACTTTGCCGTGGTCCTGCGGGTTCGCAACTGACACAGAACTGCCTCCGGCGCGTGGTGGCGCACGTGTGACCCACTCCATAGCGAGTGATTCCAGCGCCCCGTGTCGGTCAGTAGTACGGACAGCCCCCGAAATCCCCGTGAATTCAGGGATTTCGGGGGACAACGGCACCCTCCGACGTGGATTTGCCGTGGGGGTTCCGGCCGTGTATTGTTTTCTGAGTCGCCGCCGCTGAAGCGGAAAAATAGCGACAAACCCCTTCTTCAACAGCCTGGAAATGGCACGCTTCTTAACGTGCCAGATGCGGGTGGGGCCGGTTCGCCGGAGCAAGAAATCGCGGAAACGCCGATTTGCAAAGCTCCTGGAAACCGGGTAAGTTTGAAAAGTTGCTCCGGAGCGATCCACGGCTGAATGTTTGGTTGTGGTGGTGCCGGGTGTGTCTGTTGTTTGAGAACTCAATAGTGTGCCAAGTTTGTTGATACCAATTGTTTTATTAATTGGTTGAATTGACTGGATTATGCCACCCCGTGGTGTGGTCT
>JBKKDH010000332.1:0-3678 GCA_046708445.1 Arthrobacter sp. | reverse complement strand
ATCCTGGCCTTCAACTTCCACTGGAATGAGTTCTTCCGCCCCCTCATCATGACCATCTCTGAGCGGAACTTCACCCTGCCGCTGGGCCTCGTCTCGCTCCAGGGAAACCTGGGCACCGGCAGCATCTCGGTGGTCCTGGCAGGAGTGGTCCTGTCCATGCTTCCCGCCCTGGTGGTTTTCATCTTCGGCCAGCGCGCGCTGCATGACGGCCTCACCGCCGGCAGCGGCAAATAACCTACCCTTCTGAAAGGCTTCCCTCCATGTCATCCCCGGACCTTGCCGCCACCGACTTCGCCACCCTTGCCGCGGCCCACCCGGACCCAGCCTTCCCGCGCTTCCACCCCCGCCCCGCGCAGGGCTGGATCAACGACCCCAACGGTGTCAGCCACATCAACGGCCGCTACCACGTCTTCTTCCAGTACAACCCCGAGTCCGCCCGCCACCACCGGATCGCGTGGGGCCACGTCAGCTCCGCCGACCTGGTGCGCTGGGACGAACACCCGGTTGCGCTCCGTCCCCAGGACGGCGGGCCGGACGAGTACGGCTGCTGGACCGGCGTGGTGACGGACGACGGCGGTGTCCCCACCGCTGCGTACTCGGGCGTGCGCGGCGACGGCGGCCACTCCCAGGTGGTGATCTCCCGCGGTTCCGCGGACCTGGTCTCCTGGAATCAGGACGGGCACGTCGCCGCCTCCGTGCCGGCCGACCCGCAGGTGACGGCAGTCCGGGACCCCTTCATCTTCCGCTTCAACGGCAAGCGTTACGCCATGCAGGGCGCGGGCCTCGCCTCCGGCCACGCGGCCCTGCTGCTGTACACGGTGGAGGACCTGTCCGACTGGAAGTACCAGGGCATCTGGCTGACCAGTGAAAACCCGGTCGCTGCTGCCCACACGCCGGCCGAGATCTGGGAATGCCCGCAGCTGGTCTGCGTGCCAGCCGGGTCCGGGGATGGCCATTCTTCGGCGGGGCCCGGGGACGCCTGGGTGATGATGTTCTCGCTGTGGCTGTCCGGCGACCACCACGAGCACGCCAGCGGGGTGGGCCACCTGATCGGCTCGCTGGCCGAGGACCCCGCCACCGGCCTGCCGGTATTTTCCCCGCAGGCCGGCGGAAAATCGGACCTGGGCCGGGACTTCTACGCGCCCCAGATCCTGCAGCTGCAGGACGGCCCGGCTGCCGAACCGAAGGCGATGCTGTGGGGCTGGGCCAACGAAGGCCCGGGACGGGACGGCCGCCGCGGCCGCAGCCAAGAGGAGATCGACGCCGCGGGCTGGGCCGGCGTGCTGACCCACCCTCGCCTCCTGTCCGTTGTGGACGGGGCGCTGGCCGTGGCACCGGCACCGGAAGTGGACGCCTACCGGGGCGCCCAGGTGGCTGTCCAAGCGGGCGGGAAGGTTGTGCTGCCGCCGTTTGCCGAGGCTGTGGTGACCGCCCCTTCCGGCGGGCCGGGCGCGCTGGCTGCGGACGCCGTCGTCGAACTTTCCCTCGTGGCCGGGGACGGGCCGGATGCCTCCCGCCGGGTGGTTTTCAGCGGCGCCCTGGCCGCGGCAGAGAAGCTCCGGGTGTTTGTGGACGCGTCACTCGTGGAGGTTTACCGGAGCGGTGCGGTGGCCACCACGCTGCGGGCGTACCCGGCGCCCGGCGAACAGTGGGTGTTGCGGCTGCCGGCGGGTGCAGCCGCCGACGTGTGGCAGCTGGAACAGCCAAAGTAGGGTCTGCGCTGTTTGAAGGGCCGGTGTCAGGCCCGGCCGGCGGGGACCGGTCCCGTGGATTCGCGGACCACCAGGCGGCAAGGGACCAGGGTCTCCAGGCCGGAACCCCGTTTGTGGTCCGGCTTCCCGGGGCCCTCGATCCGTTCCAGCAATGACGTCATGGACGCGGCGCCCATTTCGCGAAGTGGCAGCGCCATGGTGGTCAGGGCGGGGACCATGGTGTCGGCAATGTGGGACTCGTCGTCGTAGCCCATGATCGAGAGGTCGGCCGGCACGCTGATTCCCAGCCTGGCTGCGGCCAGGGCAACGCCGATGGCGAGGCGGTCGTTGGCGGCCATGATGGCGGTGGGGCGCTCGGCTGGGGACACGCCGTCGAGCAGTTCCATGGCGCCGTGGAACCCGGCGTCGATGTCCCAGCTGGCCCAACCGAGCCGGTCTTCACGGACTCCGAGGCCGCGCTCCGCGAAGGCCTCCCGGTAGCCGGCGACGCGAAGTGGTGCGGCGGCGGATCCGGCCAGGCCAGCCAGGAATGCGATGTCCCGGTGGCCCCATTCCAGCAGGTGGCTGGTGGCCTCCCTGCCGCCACGGACTTCATCCGGGATCACGTGGGGAACGACTGGAGCCGGGCCGTTGTCGTAGCAGTTGGCCAGGACGGACGGGACCCGCAGCATGCCCGGCGGCACGTCCAGCGGTTTCAGGCCCTCAGTGACGTACATGAGCCCGTCCACCTGGCGGTCCAGGAGGGTCTCCACGGCGCTCTCGTCACGGGCGGCGTCGTACTCGGTATCCATCGCCACGGTGACAAAGCCGTAGTTGCGGGCAACGTCGTCGGCGCCGCCAATGATGTTCCCGTCAAAGGCGCTGACGACGACGTGGTCGGACACAATGCCGATCATCCGCGTCCGCTGATTCCGCAAGCTCAGGGCAATCCGGTTGGGAGAGTAGTTGAGGTCCATCGCCGCCCGGCGGATACGGTCCTGGCTCTCCTTGGCCACGTTGCCATCGCCGCGGCCGTTGAGGACCAGTGAGACGGCGCTGCGCGACACGCCCGCTTTCCTGGCCACGTCCAGGGCGGTGGCTTTGCGGTTCATGGAAGGACCTCCGTCGTGCGTTATTTTCTGCAGTCTACCTAACGCGTGTGAGGGATGCCCGGATGTGGTGGCGTTAGCCAAAGTAGCTCGCATTCAACGTCGTCAAAAATCGCGAAAGACGACGCTAAATGCGAGCCAGTTGGGGGAGGGGGCGTGCGTCAGGTGAGGGACGCCGCCAGCTCCTCGATGATCTCGAACTGCTCGCGCACGCCGCCTTCCATGCCGGACTGCGCAATCATGTCCCGGACTTCCTTGCTGCCCGCGTTGGTGCGGATCCTGACCGTGGTGGCGCCGCCGTCGGCCTCGTCAAAGGTGACCGTATTCACCACGGCCCCGTCCTCGCCGTCCTGCGGCGCGCCCGGCATCTCCATGACCTCCGTGTTCACGATCCGTTCGTTGGGCACGATCTCCCGGTACGTCCCGTGGAAGGCCACCTCGAACTCGCCGTGCGCCACCATCACGTACCGCCAGGCGCCGCCCACCCGGAAGTCCATCTCTGCCACCGTCATCTCGCCCCGCCGGCCTGGCCACCACTTCCTGACGAGCTCGGGCGTGGTCCAGGCCCTGTAGACGAGGTGCCGGGGTGCGTTGAGGGTGCGGGTGATCAGGATTTCCTCGTCGCTGGGGAAGGTGACGTCCATGGTGCTGCTGCTTGCCTGTGCCATTGCCCTGCTCCTTTGCTTAGTCTTCTTGCTCTTTGAGGTCGTCCAGCACGTCCTCCAGGAGATCGAACCGCTCTTCCCAGAGATGCTGGTAGCTGGCAACCCAGTCGTGGATGGGCTTCAGGGCCTGCGGATTCAACCGGTAGACCCGCTGCCGGCCTTCGTCGCGCACGTCCACGGCCCCCACCTCGCGCAGGACGCGCAGGTGCCGGG
>JBKKDH010000331.1:0-3359 GCA_046708445.1 Arthrobacter sp. | reverse complement strand
CTCGGTCACCGGGTAGGCCTGCATGGAGCGGATGGCGATCTTGTCGCTGTTCCAGTAGCCGTAGGCCGTGGTGGCCACACCGATGAGGGCCATGATCCAGATGGGCGCCGAGCTGCGGGTGCTGAGGCCGATCAGGCCGCCCAGTCCCAGCAGGACGGCCCAGAGGACACCGAAGAGCGCCGCGGTTTTCAGGCCGTTGTAATGCTTGTGCACGTCCACTCCTCCACGTCTTCCCGGCACGGTCTAGGGGACCGGGTTGCGGGCATCGTACTTCCTGAAGCCCGGCTGCAGCCGTGCCGCCAACCACGCCACGGCGATACAGAGAACCCCGCCGAGCAGCAGGACCCAGCCCTCAGTCAAAATTTTAGTCCCGCCGCCTGCCAGCAGGTCACCTACGCGCGGTCCCCCGGCGACCACCACAATAAAGACGCCCTGGAGCCGTCCGCGCAGGTGGTCCGGGGTCGCGGCCTGCAGGATGGTGTTGCGGAAGACGCTGCTGATGGAGTCAGCGATCCCTGCCAGGGCACAGCACAAAGCCGCCGGTACCAGCCAGACGGTGGCGCCGCCGTCGTCCGTCCGGCCTGCGAGGAGCACCACCACGCCGAAGCCCGCGATCGAGGCGCCCCAGCCCATCACCGACCACACCACCGCACTGCCTTGCCACCGGACATGGCCGAGCGGGCCAGAAAAGAGTCCGGCGAGGAAAGCGCCCACGGCGGTGGAGGCCAGCAGGATGCCCACCGTGGATTCGCCGCCGCCGATCATCACCGCACCAATGGCCGGCATCAGCGCACGCGGCTGGGCCAGGATCATGGCCACGAGGTCGATGATGAAGGTCATCCGCAGGTTGGGCCTGGTGCCCAGGAACCGGAAACCCTCCACGACGGACCGGATCCCGGCCCGTCCGGCACTGCCCGCAGGCGGCATGGACGGCAGGCGGAAGACTGCCCACAGCACAAACGCGAAGCTGATGAAGTCGATCGTGTAGGTCCAGCCGAAGCCCACCCACGCCACCAGGACTCCTGCCAACAGCGGACCCACCGTCATCGCCAGGCCGAACGACACCATGCTGAGCGCGTTGGCCGCAGGCAGCAGTTCCTTGCGGACCAGCATCGGGATGATGGCGCTCCGGGCCGGCTGGTTGATTGCCTGCGCCGCGCTTTGCAGCGCGACGAGCAGGTAGAGGATCCACACGTTCCCCAGCTGCAGCCACGACTGCAGCGCGATCAGGCCGGTGGTCAGCCACAGGACCGCGGTGGCAAGGAGCGCTACGGTGCGGCGGTCGTGGGAGTCGGCGATGGATCCGCCCAGCAGGCCGCCGAACACCAGCGGCACCAGCGCAAAGACGCCCAACAGGCCCACGTAGAAGCTATCCGCCGTAAGCCGGTAGACCTCCAGGCTCACGGCCACCAGGGTGAGCTGGCTGCCGACGGCGGAAACGGCGGAGCCGAGCCAAAGCCGGCGGAAGGCAGGACTCTCTTTGAGCGGTGTGATATCGGCCAGCAGTTTCCCCACCCTGCAACACTAGTGGCGACTCCGTGTCGTGTTGTGCCATGTGCTTGGTATCCTCAGGCGGGGAAGGAGTTGGCGCATGCATCTATCCAGGCGGCTGCTTTTTGCCTCCGCGTTCTGGGAGGTGGCCCGTCCCCGGACCGCGCTGAACGCCGGCCACCTCCTAATTCGGCTCACGAATCCCGCCGTTGCCTTCGATCTCCGCTCGGCCGCCGACTGGCTTTGGTGCCATAACGCTGCCCGGCAGGCCCTCGCCGACGTGCTCGGCGCCAGGCGCTGCACCGTCGTTTTCGCCCATCAGTGGCACCCCATCGGCGCGGCCATCGGCGAACCGGAAGTCGAATCCTCCACCCCCACGTTCCACCTGTTCGGCCGCTGGGACGCCGAACCGGTCACCCCGGGCGAACAGCTCCGCCTCCCCGCGCAGCGCCGGGTGCCGGCCGAAGCCGAGGAGCTCCAGGAGTACGACGGCGGCCTCCGCACTGCGCTGCGCCGTTCGGCTTTGGAGCGCCAGGCTGATTCGAGATGGCAGTTCGAGGCAATGCCGGCCGGCAGCACTGACGCAAAACGCCAGCTCGCGGATCCGGTCCCCCTGCCGGGCGACACACTTCCGGAACTCGTTGCGGCGCCTCCCCGGCATCAGGCCGGCGCGCACCATACGGTTTTGTCCGCGGCGTTGGCGTCGTCGTCGGGCGAAACGGGACTGACGCCCGGGCACCTGCTGGCGCTGGCGGCGTCGCTCCAGGGCATGACGGAGCGCCCCGGCGTGAGCGGGTTGAGCTGTGTGGTGCCGGAGCCGGGCAACGGGCCGCTGGAGGTCCATGCCATGGGCCGCTCGGCCGGAGAATCCGTCAATCCGATGCAGGAGTTCCTGGATTTTCCGGAGGTTAGCCAAGCCTTATTGTGACGAACTCATAATAAGTGCTTCAATAGAGGCATGACGGAACACTTTGGCGGCCACGAAGCATGGGCTGCTGCCCTGCGCGCCCACGGCCGCCGGGTGACCAAGCAGAGGCTGGCGGTGCTGGCCGCCGTCGAGCATCACCCCCACTCCCCGGCGGAGGGCATCCTGGCCGCCGCGCGCAAGGAACTCCCGGAGCTCACCGCGCAGTCCGTTTATGTGGTCCTGGGTGACCTCACCGACCTGCACATGCTGCGCCGCTTTGAGCCGCCGCACTCCCCCGCGCTGTACGAGACCCGGGTGGGCGACAACCACCACCACGCGATCTGCATCAGCTGCGGCCGCGTCGAGGATGTGGAGTGCGCTGTCGGGCATGCGCCCTGCCTCACCCCGCATTGGGATGAGAACGCCAAGCCGATGACCATCCAGATCGCCGATGTCATGTATCAGGGCATCTGCCAGGACTGCCAGCAGTCCCAACAACTTCCTTCTGAACGTCCCTCACAAGTAATAGAGAAATAGGAGAATAATGACTGCCATTTCAACGACCCAGTCAGGTGCGCCCGTTACGTCCGACGCGCACTCGAAGTCAGTTGGTGCCGACGGTGCCATCATCCTGACTGACCACTACCTGGTGGAAAAGCTCGCCCAGTTCAACCGCGAGCGGGTGCCGGAGCGCGTCGTTCACGCCAAGGGCGGCGGCGCATTCGGTACGTTCAAGGCCACTGAGGACATCTCCAAGTACACCAAGGCCGCGTTCCTGCAGCCCGGCGCTGAGACCGAGATGCTGATCCGTTTCTCCTCCGTCGCCGGCGAGAACGGCTCCCCGGACACCTGGCGCGATCCCCGCGGTTTCGCCGTCAAGTTCTACACCTCCGAGGGCAACTACGACCTCGTGGGCAACAACACCCCCGTCTTCTTCATCCGCGACGGCATCAAGTTCCCG
>JBKKDH010000330.1:0-13630 GCA_046708445.1 Arthrobacter sp. | reverse complement strand
CATTGGCGCTGCCTGCTCAACGGGGCGGCCAACGTGGCCGTTCCGGAGCACGCTCGAAGCGCGCAAGCAAATCCAGTGGAAGCCGATCGCGGGCTATCTAATTGCTGGCACTGGTGACCAGCGGGTGTATCTCAAGATCGCGTAGGGGCGGGCTTGTTGAATTCAAAATCAAGGAAATCAACGACCGGGCATCCATATCTACTCCTTCAGTCTACCGGCAAGGAGTCCTAATCCCGGCTTTGCCCCTTTCGGCCGCCCCGGCGGCTACTCGACCAGCTCGAAATGGACTTCCCGGGTGGCGATGTCTGAGGAGAGAAGCCGGACACGGACTTTGGTGCCGGATTCGAGGTCACCGGCGCAGCGTGCCGTGACTGCGGGCTCGGCTATCTGGATGATTCCGGACGGGCCGTTCCCGTTCTTGCCGTTGCCATTTCCGTTGGAGCCATTGCCGTTCTTGCCGTTGCCATTGTCCTTCTGCGGCTTGGACCCGGAGATGACGATCGCGTCGAATTCCTGTCCCACATGGTTGACCAGCAGGGCGGCCTCCACGGTGTCCAGCGCCAGGCGCTCCATCCTGGCAGCCAGCTGGTCGGAACCGGCCATGATTACCGGCAGGGAGGGCAACGCGTCCCGCGCCCAGGTCGGGACCGGGCTGCCGTTGCTGAGGGCCTCACAGATGACCAGCACAAAGCGGTCCACCAGCCGGCGGAGCGGAGCGGTGGTGTGTGCGTAGGCGGCGCCGATCGCGGACTGGCGGGCATCATTCGGAATCTCGCCATCGAACGCCGTATAACTGGCCCCGCGGAAGAGCATTCCCGCCGAGTGCATGATGGCCAGCTGCCGCGGATCCGTGGGGTCAAGGGTGCGGAGGTACTCCCCGTAGCCCGCTTCCCCGTCCCAGGGTTTGCCCAGTGCCTCAGTCTGCAGCCGGAAGTGCCGCAGGGACCGTTCGTCAGGTGCGGGCATGGTCCGCAGGATGCCGACTTTGCCCTCAAGCATCAGCTTCGCCGCAGCCATTCCGGTCATGAGCGAGATCTGGGCGTTCCAGTCCTCGACCGGGAGTTGGGGAGCCGCGGCGATCCGGTAGCCGCCGTCGGGAAGCTGCACGATTTCCTGTTCGGGCATGTTCAGGCTCGCGCCGTCGCGTTCCCGCTCCAGCTCAACACGTTTGAGGCCCACTTCCTTCAGGAGCTGCAAAACGGGCGAGGCCGTTCCGGCGTCGAGTACCGCCTGGGCCCCCTTGTAGCTGAGTTTGGCCCTGCTTTGGACCCGGGCCCGTTGGACGGAAACGGACGTGACCTGGGCAGCCTGGTCCAGCTGGAAGTCCCAAACGAAGGCGGAGCAGAGCTGGCCGGCGAGGAGGCTTCCGGCCCCCTCGCTGATGACTTCCGGATGAAGGGGGATGCGGCCGTCGGGCGCGTAGAACGTCTGTCCCCGGCGGCGGGTCTCGGCGTCCAGCGGGCCACCGGGCGCCACGAAGGCGGGGACATCTGCGATGGCGTACAGGACCCGGTAGCCGCTGCCGGCGCGCTCAATGAACAGGGCCTGGTCAAGATCGGTGGACGACTCCGGATCAATGGTGAGGAAGTCAACGCCGGTCAGGTCGGCGTCAGGTAGCTGCCGGGAGGAGACAGCGGCCTCCGCGTCACGGACGGCGTCGGCAGGGTAGGCGCCCGGAAGCTCCAGCTCGGTCCGCAGCGCACTCAGTGCCTCCTCGAGGGCATTCGTGTGGTCGTGGACATTTGGGGTCAGCCGATGATGTGACACGAAATTCAGGTTAGCCCGATTTCCGCTGATTATGCACGCCGTCGGGTCCCTCGGGCCGGAGTTCTAAGAGTCAGCTGCGTCCAGTGCCCGCCGCAGTGCCGCGGCGGCAGCTGCGGGATCGGCGGCTTCGGTGATGGCCCGGACCACCACAACCCGGCTGGCGCCCGCTTCCACCACCTGCTCCACGTTGCCCAGGTCCACACCGCCAATGGCGAACCAGGGCACTTCTGCCACGCCGGGAACGGACCCGGCCTGCTTAACCGCACCCGCGGCGTACTTGACGAGGTCAAGCCCGACGGCGGCCCGGCCGGGTTTGGTGGGGGTGGCCCAGACGGGACCGACACAGAAATAGTCCAGCCCGGTGGGCGCCGCAGTGACTGCGGCGGACGCGGTGATGGCGCCGTCGATCTGCGCCTTGGTGTGGGTCGACAGTCCGATCGCTGCGTTGCCGTTCAGCAGGGTGCGGGCTGCCTTCAGCGGCAGGTCCTTTTGGCCGATGTGGAACACCGGAGCTCCTGACAGCACGGCAACGTCCGCGCGGTCATTGACCGCCCACAGCCGTCCATGGCGCTGGGCGGCCTCCTTCAGGGCTGCCAGCAGGTCCAACTCCTCGGCAGCCTCAATCGTCTTGTCCCGGAGCTGAATGATGTCCACGCCCCCGGCGAACGCGGCATCAACGAACCCGGCGAAGTCGCCGCGCTCCTTGCGGGCATCCGTGCACAGGTAGAGCCGGGCACCGCCCAGGGCCTCAGCATGGCTGGTGGATGAGAGGGTGATGCTGACGACGGCAGTGCTGTCAGATTGGGCTGCGTTCATGGAAACCAGAGTAGTTCCTCTAAACTGGGCAGGTACTGCGGGAGCCCGCGGCAGCTGTCATAAAGCGCCGGGCTGAGAGGGCGTCAGAGCCGACCGCTTGACCTGATCCGGCTAGTACCGGCGTAGGGAAGGAACCACATGACCCCGCCAACCGGCAGTTCGTCCGCCGGCGCTCCCGCTGACCTGCACGCAGACGTCGCCGTTATCGGCGGCGGTGTGATCGGGCACGTCATAGCCTGGGAAGCCAGGCGCTCGGGCCGTTCCGTGGTGGTCATCGATGACGCACCCGGTTCGGGCGCCAGCTGGGCTGCGGCCGGCATGCTCGCCCCGGTGAGTGAGCTGCACTACCAGGAGGAAGACCTCCTGGAGCTAATGCTTGAATCTTCGGGGCTGTGGCCGGCGTTCGCGGCGGACCTGGCCCGGGACGCTCCCGGCGATGCCGGGTACCTCGCCACGCCCACGCTGGCCATCGGTGCGGACGCCGCCGACCGCCGCGCGCTGATGGACCTGCGTACGGTGCAGCAGGCCCACGGGCTCGACGTTGAACCGCTGACAGTGCGTGAGGCCAGGAGCCGCGAAGCCCTCCTGAGCCCGGCGATCTCGTGCGCCCTGGACATTCCTGCTGACCACCAGGTGGATCCACGGAAGCTGGTGGCGTGCCTGCGGGAGGCTTTGGCCGGCCACGGCGAAGAATCGGGATCCGCCGTCGAAGGAGCCGAACACGGATTCGCCGTCGCCGACCGCGCGTCGTCGCTGGTCTGGAAGGACGACAGGGTCGCCGGTGTCAGGCTGGCCGGTGGGGGCCTGGTTACCGCCGGCGAAACCGTCGTGGCCAACGGGCTTCAGGCGGCGTCGCTGGGCGGGCTGCCCAACGGGCTCCGGTTGCCCCTCCGCCCGGTGCACGGCGATATTCTCCGGCTGCGCGTCCCGGAGCATCTCCGCCCGCTGGTCACCGCCACCATCCGCGGACTGGTCCACGGTGTTCCCGTCTACATTGTTCCGAGGCGTGATGGCACCGTGGTCATCGGTGCCACCCAGCGCGAGGACGCCTTAACTGCCTCCGGCCCGGAGCCGAGCCGGGGCGGCGCCGGAGTGTCGGCAGGCGGTGTCTACCAGCTGCTACGCGACGCCCAGGTCCTGGTGCCGGCTGTCGCTGAGCTGGAGCTCCTGGAAAGCACGGCAAGGGCGCGTCCTGCTACGCCGGATAACGCTCCGTTGCTGGGCCGCGTCCACCTGCCCGGGACCTGCGGACAGACTGATGGCCTGATCGTGGCGACCGGATTCTTCCGCCACGGTGTGCTGCTGGCACCTGCAGCCGCCGCCGTCTGCCGGGACCTCATGGATGGACGCACTGATCCGCGCTGGCTCCCGTTCAGTCCCGCCAGGTTCTCCGGCCGCCGCACCGCCATTCTTCAACCCACCAAGGAAACAGCATGAACATCACCCTTAACGGTTCGCAGCACAACGTCTCCGACGGCGCGTCAATCACCACCCTGGTCAGCCAGGTCACCGGCCGTCCCCTGGCCGCGAACGGGCAGGCGACGGACGGGCAGAAACTGGGGGTGGCCGTGGCACACAACTCCGAAGTAGTACCCCGCAGCCAGTGGTACGTCACGGCGCTCGCCGAGGGTGACGACGTCGAGCTGGTCACAGCAGTCCAGGGAGGCTGAATCATGACCGAAACCATCAATACTGTTAACCCGACCGGACACCCGGACGCGCTTGTCATCGACGGCGTGGAGCTCGGCTCCCGCCTGATTATGGGCACCGGCGGGGCTCCAAGCCTGGACGGGCTGGGGGCGGCCCTGCTGGCATCCGGGACAGAGCTGACCACCGTCGCCATGCGGCGATACTCGCCAGCCGAAACGGGTTCGCTTTTCCAGCTCCTGCTGGACCACGGCATCCGTGTCCTGCCCAACACGGCAGGCTGCTTCACCGCGCGGGATGCCGTCATGACGGCCGAGCTGGCCCGCGAAGCGCTGGAAACAGACTGGGTCAAGCTTGAGGTCATCGCCGACGATCAGACCCTGCTGCCGGACGCGGTTGAGCTCGTGGACGCCACCGAACAGCTCGTGAACCGGGGCTTCAAAGTGTTTGCCTACACCAACGACGATCCCGTCCTGGCCCTGCGGCTCGAAAACCTGGGCGCGACGGCGGTCATGCCGCTGGGATCGCCCATAGGCACCGGACTGGGCATCCTGAACCCGCACAACATCGAGCTCATCGTTTCCCGGGCTTCGGTGCCCGTCGTGCTGGACGCCGGGATCGGCACTGCCTCGGACGCTGCCTTTGCCATGGAACTGGGTTGCGACGCCGTCCTGCTGGCTACCGCGGTCACCCGCGCCCAGAACCCGGCACTCATGGGGGAGGCCTTCAAACACGCTGTGATCGCCGGTAGGCTGGCGAAAGCGGCCGGGCGCATACCGCGCCGCGAGCACGCCCTGGCGTCCTCGGCCATGGAGGGCCGGGCAGAATTCCTCTGACCCGTTGCCGCCGCGGCCGGCAGCCGGCGTCGTGCCCAACAAGGACGATTCGAGGAGCCAGCTGTGACGGGCACGCAAGACACACTCAGCCGGACCGGCATCGATGAGGCGCTGGCTGGCCTCCCGGACTGGCGGTACCGCCTCGGCGGATTCGTGACTGTGTATAAAACGCCGACGGCGGCCGCGGCACTGCAGCTGATAGCCGCCGTCGGACGCCTCGCCGAAGAACAAGACCACCACCCAGACCTCGACTGGCGGTACAACCGTGTGTTCCTTCGGTTCACTTCCCATGATGCAGGCGGCGTGGTCACCCCCCGGGATGTGAGGGCGGCTGGTGCGGCGAGTGCCGCCGCAGCAGAGGTCGGAGCAACAGCGGAACCGGGGCTGCACCGGACCGTCGAGGTGGGCGTCGACACCACGGACGCCGCCGAAATTTCCGAGGTGTGGCGCGTCGCCCTGGGATACAAGAAGGGCCCCGGCACGGATTTGGTGGATCCGCACGGACGCGGCCCCTCGGTGTGGTTCCAGGAGACGCCCACTCCCCACGGCAGCAGGATGCACCTGGACATCCATCGAAGCCGCGCCGAGTCTGCGGCCGTCCTCGAAAAGACCGGGACTACCGGCGCCTTAATGAACCGTGACCACGCACCCGACTGGGTGGTGGTCACGGATTCACAGGGGAACCGGCTCTGCCTGTGCACGGAGGCAGGACATCAGCCGGCGGGTGAGCCTGGCTAGAGCTTGAGCGCCGCCGTCAGCCGCAGGGTGTCATAATGCGACCTCCTGCGTCCGAGGTAAACAGCGGCACCCACGGCAGCCGCTGAGCCCAGCACCATGGGCAGGACCCAGGGAATCCAGGTCAGGCCCGGCTGGTAGCCGAAGCCCGCGGCGATGAAGATGATCCAGCTCAACGCGCCGACCCCGGCGGCAACCCCGGCGGGCAGTCCCATGCCGTACTTGGCGTGCCGTTTATCATTGGCCCAGACAACAAAGCCTGCGGCCACGGTTACCAGCACAACAATCGTCAGCGAAAGCAATGAATCTCCTCAAAAGCTACGGATATCCGCCGTTTTAGGCGGTTGGTCAGCTGCTAGAACTGGCCGAAGCCCACCTTGCGGGCTTCTTCGGCGCCGATTTCGACGTAGCCCAGCGCGTTTCCGGGAACGATAATGATGCGTCCCTTGTCGTCCTTAAGGCGGAGTTCGGTGCCCTTGGTGATGGCTTCTTCAACGACCGTAGCCACGGAGTCAGCATCCTGCGCCGATTCCAGCACGATTTCGCGGCCAATGTTCTGAATGCCAATCTTAATTTCCAAAAGGGGGCCTCCCAGCCAATCAAAGTTTCTTGGGTTCTCTTATTTGTAGTCTAGGTCTCTTTGGGGAAGCGAGAGATTCCGCGCCAAGCTAAACGGTAGATGAGGTCGCTGGCCACATCGAGGTCAAGGTTGCCATCGGTTTCCAGCCAGTACCGCGCGCTGACCTGGGCCATTCCCGCCAGGCCCCGCCCCAAAAGCTGTGCTTCCAGGTGGGGCAGCTTGGTGTCCTCGGCAATAACCCGGGCCACGGCGTCGGCGAAGGTTTTGTTGAAGGTTTCGAGGCGGGAACTGACGTCGGGATCGTTGATGAGGTCCGATTCGAAAACCAGGCGGTGGGCCTGGTCGTCGCTGGCGATAAAGCGGTAGTACGCCCGCATCACGGCCTGGACGCGTTCTTTATTGTCAACGGTGGAGCTGAGGGCGCCGAGCATCAGGTCCGTCAGCGAGCCGAGATGGCTGTCCAGCAGGGCCAGGTACAGCTCGCGTTTCGAGGGAAAGTGCTGGTACAGCACGGGTTTGCTCACATGGGCTGTTTCGGCGATCTCATCCATCGCGGCACCGTGGTACCCGTTGGCGACGAAGACCTCCTGGGCCGCTGAGAGCAGCTGTGCCCGGCGTTCGTCCCGGGGAAGGCGGGCGGACCGCTGGCTTGCGGTGCGTTGAGGTGCCGGCGGTTCTCCGCCGGACGCCCGGTCTGCCCGTGCTTCGTGGACCACAGTTGCCCTACTTTCCTTTGCAGTTACCTCCACTTTACTGCGGGGTAATATGACCTCGCGGTATCTCGGGGCATACATTGAAGTATGGCTTCGACATTCACCGCAAATGTTTCCTCTATTTCGCTTGAACCGCTGGTGGAGCCCGCGGGTGATTTGACCCCCGCCGAGGTGGAACGCTATTCACGGCACCTCATCATTCCCGAGATCGGTGCATTGGGGCAGCGGCGGCTGAAGAACGCGAAAGTGCTGGTCATTGGGGCCGGGGGGCTGGGTTCGCCGGCGCTGCTCTACCTGGCAGCGGCGGGTGTCGGGACCCTGGGAATCATCGACGACGACGACGTCGACCTCAGCAACCTGCAGCGCCAGGTGATCCACGGCGTGGCCGATGTGGGCCGGCCCAAGATTGAATCTGCCCGTGACACCATCGCCGCCCTGAACCCCCTGGTGGACGTCCGCCTGCACAACGTCCGCCTGGACGCTTCCAACGCGCTGGAGCTGTTCGCGGAGTATGACCTGGTCCTGGACGGGGCGGACAACTTCGCCACCCGCTACCTTGTGAATGACGCCGCGGCCATCCTGGGCAAGCCCTACGTGTGGGGGTCGATCTTCCGTTTCGACGGCCAGGTGAGCGTGTTCTGGGAAAAGCACGGACCCACCTACCGCGATCTTTACCCGGAGGCGCCGCCGGCGGGGTCCGTGCCGTCCTGCGGTGAGGGTGGCGTGTTCGGCATGCTCTGTGCCGCGGTCGGCTCGCTCATGGTCACCGAGGCAGTGAAGCTGATCACCGGCGTCGGCCGTTCACTCCTGGGCCGGGTGGCCCTGTTCGATGCGCTGGGCGGAAGCTGGCGCGAGATCCGCGTCTCCAAGGATCCGGAGGCGGAACCCATTACGGAACTGACGGACTATGAGGCCTTCTGCGGCATCACGCCGGCCGCGTCCGCCGACAACGAGCACTCCATTACGGCGACCCAGTTGGCCACCATGCTGGCCTCCCGCAAGGCGGGCCTGAAGGATTTCGACCTTGTGGATGTCCGGGAAACCGGCGAGCACGACATCGTCAGTATCGACGGGTCGCTGTTGATCCCCCAGGGCAGGATCCTCGCGGGTGAAGCCTGGACGGAACTTCCGCAGGACAAGGAGATCGTCTTCCACTGCAAGTCGGGTGCGCGGTCGGCGACTGTCCTGGAAGCGGCGCGGAAGGCCGGTTACCAGCGGGTCAGCCATCTCGACGGCGGAATCCTTGCGTGGGTGCGCGACGTGGAGCCGCAGAAGCCCGTCTACTGACGACGTCCTTCAAACGCTCTCTCACTTAACGCGTTGAAATAAACGACGCTCCCTCACTTTCTTGAAGAAAGTGAGAGAGCGTTGCTGAAAAACCCGCAGGAAGTGAGAGAGCGTCGCTGGGTGGGTTAGGCGCTTTCCAGGCCCTTGTGGTCCACCGGGCATTCGGCCTGCGAGACGGCGGCAGGCTGCTCCACTGTGATGCCGTAGAGGGTTTCGAGCGCCGTCACATAGTCGTCCTGCTGGCCGTTGGCAGCCAGCTCGCGGGCACGGACAGTGGGGACGTGCAGCAGCTGCTTGACCATCCTGCGGAGCGCGAACTCCACTTCCTCCGCCGCCGCGGTGCAGCCGTGACGGGCACGGACCTTCTCCATTTCGGCGTCCAGGACGTTCATGGTGTGCCTGCGCAGTGCCACGATTGCGGTATCCACCGAGCGGGCGTCGCGCTCCTGTTCGAAGGCCTTGGCCGCGCCTGACACAATGCCGCTGGCCTGGGTGAGGGACTCGGCCTGTTCCTGGGGTGCAGCCAGGCGCACGGATTCCAGGGTCAGCAGCTCGACGCCGTCGAGCCCGCCAACTTCCGGGTCAAAATCGTGAGTAAGGGCGAGGTCGATGGCGATCAGCGGCTGCCGTGATCCGGCCCGGACCTGGGCCAGCTCGTCTGCCTCGACGCGGGTGTCCGAGCCACTGCAGCCGATCATGACGTCGGCTGCAGCCACGGCTGCGGGCAGGGAGTCGCTGTCCAGTGCTGTTCCGCCGCGGGTGGCCACAAAGCCTTCGGCCCGGCCGGAGGAGGAGAACACCGAAATGTCGGTGCAGCCCCGCTCGCGGAGCAGCGCCATGGTGGCGCCGGCGTAGGCACCCGTGCCGAACACCACAACCTTCTTGGCTGACCAGTCCGGGTTTTCGGAGAGGTGGGTGGCCAGGTCCAGGGCCACCGAGACGATGGACAAGCCGCGGGAGCCGAGGGCGGTCTGCGCCCCGACGTCCTTGGCCGTTTTGGACGCGGCCTGGAACAGCCGGACGAGGCCCGGGCTGGCGGTGCCCTCGTGCTGGGCGGTGATCAGTGCGCGGCGGACCTGCCCGGCGATTTCGCGCTCGCCCACCACGGCTGAGTCCAGCCCGGCGCTGACGGCGAAAAGGTGTTGGGTGACTTCGGGGCCGGTGCGGGTGCTGAAGGAGCGGGAAACGAGCTGTTCGTTGAGGCCGCTGAGGTCGCTGATCTGGGACACCAGGGCCGCGCGTGCTGCCTCCACGTCATCCGCGTGGGGTGTTTCACCGTAAATTTCGTAGCGGTTGCAGGTGGCAAGCACCACCGCACCCGTCACTGCCGGCGATCCGGAGAGTGCGGATGTGGCGATCCCGGAAGCACCGTTGCTCAACTGAGCAACGGTCTCAAGGTCGATGTCGGCGTGTGTAGCCACCAATGAAAAAAGAACCACAACAGATCAATCATAGCTTTTTCGTGCCACGGTAGAACAACCCGCGGCGTGGGTGCGGGCGTCGCAGTGCTGTGATTCCTGCCACGGGGCCGTCAGGGTTGTTTCAAGTGACAGTCTGTCGTTATCTTTTGTAGCCAATTTTGGGGGAGAATCGATGGCATGACTTCCAGCTCCGCCGTGTCCAATGCCGTGCCTAGTGCCCCGTCGAGCGACAGTGCCCTCGCTGCCGGCCATCCACTCATGGACGGCCGCACCGCAGATTCCCCGCTCATCACGGCTTACCGCGGCGGCAAGCCGTCCCGCAGGCCCGTGTGGTTTATGCGGCAGGCGGGGCGGTCACTGCCGGAGTACTTGAAGGTCCGCGAAGGCGTAGCCATGCTTGACTCGTGCCTCCGGCCCGAGCTTGCGTCCGAGATCACGCTGCAGCCGGTGCGCCGGCACGACGTTGACGCAGCGATTTTCTTTTCGGACATTGTTATTCCGCTGAAGCTTGCCGGCGTCGGCGTGGACATCGTGCCCGGCGTGGGCCCGGTGCTGGACAAGCCGGTCCGCACAGCTGAAGACGTGGCGGCCCTGCCACAGCTGACGTGGGACGCCCTGGAGCCTATCCGGGAAGCCGTGCGCCTGACGGTCGCTGAGCTGGGCAAAACGCCCCTGATCGGCTTCGCGGGCGCGCCGTTTACCCTCGCCGCGTACATGGTGGAGGGCAAACCCTCACGCGACCACCTCGGCCCCCGCACCATGATGCACGCCGATCCTGAGACCTGGACTGCACTGGCCAACTGGGCCGCCGACGCCTCGGGAATGTTCCTCCGTGCCCAACTTGAAGCCGGCGCTTCCGCGGGCCAGCTCTTTGATTCGTGGGCCGGGTCCCTGGGCCTGGCCGACTACACGAAGTACGTCGCGCCTGCCTCTGCCCGGGCGCTGGACCACGTCCGCCACCTCGGCGCACCGCTGATCCACTTCGGTACCGGCACGTCGGAACTGCTTGTCGCCATGCGCGACGTCGGTGTGGACGTAGTGGGCGTCGACTACCGCCTTCCGCTCGATGAGGCCAACCGCAGGCTGGGCGGCACGGTACCGCTGCAGGGAAACATCGATCCCGCTCTCCTGTCCGCCCCCTGGGAGGTGCTGGAGGCCCACGTGCGCGACGTCATCCAAGCAGGCTCAGCTGCCCCCGGCCACGTACTTAACCTTGGCCACGGGGTGCCCCCGGAGACGGATCCCGCCGTCCTGACCCGGGTTGTTGAGCTTATTCATTCCATCTCCCCGGAGTAGTCCCATGGGCAAGGAACCGGACCCCGGACAGCAGCCCGACGCGGCGGCCGGGGTGTCCCCGCCAGTGGCCCTGGTGGTGGGCGGAGGGATATCCGGTCTCCTGGCCGCCCGGGAAGTGGCCGCGGCGGGCCGCCGGGTCACTGTCCTGGAGGCCACCGGCCGTTGGGGCGGCTGCGTGGGAAGCCACACGGTGGCGGGTCTGCTGCTGGACAGCGGCGCCGAGTCTTTCGCCACCCGTTCCACTGCCGTGGCCGACCTCGCCGCCGAGCTGGGGCTGGCCGGAAAAATCGCCACCCCGCAACCTGGCGGCGCGTGGGTGCAGTTGCCCGACGGGCCGCGGGAACTGCCCAAGACAGGAGTCCTGGGCATCCCGGCCAACCCATGGGACCCGGAGGTCCGGCGCTCGCTGGGCTTCCTCGGCTCGCTGCGCGCCTCGCTGGACAGGATGCTGCCCGCCTCGGTCGGGACATCGGCTGATGTGACGAGTGTGTCCTCGCTTGTGCGTGCCCGCATGGGCCGCCGCGTCCTTGACCGCCTGGTTGCCCCGGTGGTCGGAGGAGTGCACTCCGCTGACCCCGGGCTGCTGGACGTGGACATGGTGGCGCCCGGACTGCGCTCAGGGCTCCGCACGCACGGTTCGCTCGCGGCTGCCGTCGCCGCGCAGCGGCGCGGTCCCGCGGCGCCCGGCCCCGCACCAACGCAGGCCAAGGCCGGATCCGCCGTCGCCGGCCTTGAAGGGGGCATGCACACCCTCGTAGCCGCACTCGTTTCGGACCTGCGGGCCCGCGGCGTGGTGTTGGTGGGCAACGCCCGCGCGGATGTCGCCCACAAGACTCCGGACGGCTGGCGCGTCACCGCGGGTGAAACCGATTACGACGCCGGACTCCTGATCGTTGCGCTGGACGGTCCGGCGGCCGTCGGACTGCTGGAAGCGGCGGTCCCGGACCTGGCGGGGAAACAGCCTGCCGAAGGTCCCGATGTCAGGCTTGCCACCCTGGTGGTGGACGTCCCCGAACTGGACCGCCGGCCCCGGGGGACCGGCATCCTGGTGGCACCGCAGACCCCGGGCATTGAAGCAAAAGCCCTGACGCATGCAACGGCGAAATGGGACTGGCTGGCCGCGGCCGCCGGCCCCGGAACGCACGTTCTCCGGCTCTCCTACGGGCGGATTGACGGCTCGGCATCCGGCGCGGGCGGTCCCGCAACCGACAATGACCTTCTTGCCTCGTCCCTTCGTGACGCGTCGGCCCTGCTCGGTGTCCCTATCCGGCGGGAGGACCTCATCGGCTGGGACGTCGTGCGCTGGCAGGGAGCCCTGCCGTTCGCTGCCGTTGGCCACAAGGCCCGCGTGGAGGGGATCAGGACCATCTGCGCCCGGCAGGAGGGCCTCGCCATCGTGGGAGGCTGGGTGGCAGGCAACGGGCTGGCAGCAGTGGTGGCCGACACGCGGGAACAGATCCACGCCCTGCTGGGCTGAGCATCGCCCCCAGTTCACCCGGATACCAGCCGCTAAACGAGGCCCGTCACAGGCTTTTACCGACTTTCACATCGCCCGCCTGCGTGGCTAGGGTTGATCACTATGGTTAATTACAGGTCCGAAATTTCACTTTCCCGGACCGGTATCCATGGGGGAATCCGACGTGGCAGCGCAGCTGCCGCCATCGGTGCGGTACTGGTCCTTTCAGCGGGCGTTCCCGCGTCTCAGGCGGACGGAGGGTCCGGCTCCGACGAACCCGACATGACAATCACGGGGAGCACACGGTTACCCGCGATCGGCGGGCTGCTGCAAGGCCTGCTCGGCGAAACGGTCCCCGCCTCCCCGCAACGCACGCCGGTTCCCGAGGCGACCACCGTCTCCCCGTCGCCGACAACTCCTGTTCCGACACCGACAGCCCCGACCTCCCCGACTCCGGCCCCCGCCACGAGCGCCGCGGCGACGGGTGCTGCGGCGCCGGCACCTGCCGCCACTTCACAGGGGACTGCCGGCCCGGCACTGCCGGTCCAGCAGCCCGCGACCGGTCAGCCGGGCGCAGAGGCCGCGCCGCCGGCCGCTGCCGCCGGGGCGGCCTCGTCAGCTGCCGAACAGCCTGCAGCGGGGGCCGATGGGGCATCGGCGCTACCGGGCCCGACTGCCACATCCCGCATTGGGGTTCCCCAAGCGGTCGGCGGAACAGCCCGGAGCCGGCAGGAGATAACTGCCCAGGCGGAACCGGCGGCCGAGGCTGCCAAGGTCTGGCTCGGCGTCGGCCTCGTCGGATCGGCCGGAGCAGCCGGACTCGTTTTCACCCGGATCCGGCGGATCTAAGGCGCGGCCCTTGCGGTTTGGAGGCCCGGCCCTTGACGCACAATGTGACATTAAGCACTTCTACGCCTTGTAGAACTTCTCGGTTTCGACTTGACGATGCGGAAGGGGCAAACTGGTAACCATGAGCCACACTTCTGCCGAATCTGTCACTAAAACCGAAGAATCAGCCGAGCAGTTTTTTACCCTCTGGACTGTCTTCAAGCGGTCAGCGGACGTCCTGCGCAGCG
>JBKKDH010000329.1:0-3592 GCA_046708445.1 Arthrobacter sp. | reverse complement strand
CAGCGCTCAAGGCCGTCGCGAGCGGTGCCGACTGGATCTGGATGATGGACGACGACGCCGAACCGACCGATCCGGAATGCCTGGCCACCTTGCTTCGCGAAGCAGAAGCCCGTGACCTCGAGGCCGTGGTTCCCCTCGTTGTCGCGCCGGGCCAGCCCGACCGGCTGTCGTTCTTCTTCCGGCTGGACGGAAAAGTCACCCACGACCGTGCCGAACTGGAGAAGGTCGGTTTCCTGATGGATGACGGACACTTCTTCAACGGTGCCCTGATCCGCTCAGACGTCTTTTTTAAGGTGGGTCTGCCGGACATGCGCCTCTTCATCCGTGGCGACGAAGTGGACTTCACGATCCGGCTCCGTAAGGCGGGCATCCGGTTCGGCACTGTCACCACCACCGCCATCACGCACCCGCATGCCTTCGCCGAAACCAAGCACGTCTATGGCGCCGGCTGGCATGTCATCGTGCCGGAGTCGGCCTTCAAGCGTTACTACTATTACCGCAACCGCGGTTACCTGATCCGCCGGTATTTCCGGGTCAAGTCCTTCGTGGCCGACGTCGGTGGCTACGTGGGCTATTTCGCGCAGCGCCGTGACCTGCCCGGGTTCCTGGACTGGGCCAGGTCGTTTACCACTGGGCTGCGGGCCAAGGGCTTCGCGCCCCTGGAGGACCAGAAGTTCTAGGTGGTCCGCCCGAGGCGGCGCCGGGCGAGCAGCCACAGCAGGACCCACGGCTCGCCAAAGACGCGGTAGGCCACCCTGCGCGGGTGCAGAAGCAGGCGCCAGGCCCATTCGAGCCCCAGCCTGCCCAGCCAGCGGGGTGCCAGCTTCTGGATTCCGGCGAGCTGCTCGATCGCTCCGCCCACGGCGCAGTAGATGGCCGGCGGAAGGGAATCCAGCCTGCGCTGCAGCACTGATTCCTGCAGTGGCATGCCCAGTCCCAGGAGCACCAGCTGGGGTCGCTGTTCAGTGAGCCACGCGGCGGCGGCGTCCTCGACGTCGTCGTTCCAGCCCTCACCCGGGAAGCCCGAGACCGTCGCGGACGGGACAATGCCCTCCAGCCTCGCTACCGCCTTCGAATTGGCCTCGGCGCCGGCGCCGACCACCGCGATCCGCTCCAGCCCCGCCAGCTGCCCCAGGGCAGGAATCCAGTCGGTTGAGCCAAGCCGGTACTCCATGACCGGCCCGGAAGCCTGCCCGGTGCGGCCCCACAGCCACAACACCGGCGCACCATCCAGGAGCACAACGTCGCTGTCCTCGTAGAGGCGGCGGAAGCCGGGATCCGAATGCGTCAGGGTCACGCTGTGGAGATTATGGCCGACGACGGTCCGGGTACCGCCGTCGTCAACGAACCTCTCGAGGACACCAATCAGTTCGTCCACTTTCAGGGGTGTGGCGTCGACACCCAGGACTGGAATGTTCTGGCGGAGCAGGGTCATCCGGCGTCCGGCTCCTGCCTGTGCCGGGCTGGCCCGGTGGCCGCTGCGTTTGCGGGAGCTTCAGTCTCTTCAACTTCGGTGGCCGGAGCTTCGGGCGCAGGGGCCTCGTGCACGGTAACTTCAGTCGCTGGCGCTTCGTCCACGGGAGCGTCAGGCACCTCGGATTCCTCCGCTGGCGCTTCGTCCTCCGGCTCCTCGGCCATCGGGATTTCCCCGAGCCCCAGCACCCCTGGAACGTGCTCGCGCAACTGCTGTAAGGAGACGGCGCCGTTCCGGACAACGCGGAGCAGCGGCCCGGTGGCATCAACAATTGTTGAAGGAACCCCTTCGGTGCCCTCGAGCGGCCGGAAACCGCCTTCAAGGTAGACCTCCACCGATTCGGCGAGTTGTTCACGCGCCTCGGCGGCGGTCTGCGCGGCGGCGTGGCCGGTCCGGTTGGCCGACGACACCGCCAGCGGACCCGTCAGGGTCAGCAGTTCCTGCGCCACCTCATCCGCGGGCATCCGCAGTGCGACGGTTCCATTGGTGTCACCCAGGTCCCAGTCCAGGGACGGCTGGGCGTGCAGGATCAGCGTCAGTCCGCCGGGCCAGAATGCTTCGGCGAGTTTGCGGGCGTCCGCGGACACGTCGGTGGCGAGCCCATCGAGGGCGTTGATCCGCGGGATGAGGACCGGCGGCGGCATGCTGCGGCCACGCCCTTTGGAGACCAGAAGCATGGTGACAGCCTGCGGCGAAAAGGCGTCGGCGGCGATTCCATAGACGGTGTCCGTGGGGAAGACGACGCATTTCTGTTCGCTGATGGCGCGCTGGGCATGTTCCAGCCCCAGGGCGCGCTGGTCGTCTGACGTGCAGTTGTAGGTTGTGGTCACTGGCTCATTCTTTCATCACTCGTGGTCCCGGCCGGAAAGCACGGCACTGGTGGCGCGTTCCTTGCCGTTGAGGTCCAGGTGGGTGGTAATCCAGGTCCACACACCGGCACGGGCCAACATCTTTTTGATCCAGCCGGCCTGGACCTCGGCGTGTTCCATCACGAAGTAGCCGCCGGGAACCAGCAGCCGCGCAGCGGAGGCCGCCGCCGCCGTCGGGAGTGCCATGCCGTCCGCTCCCCCGCCGTACAACGCTTCCGGCGGATCGTGGAGCGCAACCTCCGGCTCGTTGGGGATGGCTTCGGCCGGGATGTACGGCGGATTCGAAATCACGACGTCGAACGTTCCGTTGAGCTCGGGCAGCGCGTCCCGCAGGTCCCCCAGGACGAGTTTCACTCCGAGGGGCGCCAGGTTCTTCGCTGCCCACGCGTGCGCGAATTCGCTGAACTCCACGGCGTGCACTTCGGCGCCGGGAACCTCGTGCGCAATGGAACCGGCAATCGCGCCGGAGCCGGTGCCCAAATCCACGATCCGCGGGTGCTCCATGTTTTTGACATGGTCAATGACCAGCTGGACCACGGACTCGGTCTCAGGCCGCGGGATGAAGACGCCGGGTCCGACGGCGAGTTCCAGGTACCGGAAGTGCGCGACGCCGGTGATGTGCTGGAGCGGGATCCGCTGCGCGCGTTCGGCCACCAGGTCCGCGTAGCCTTCCGGGGCCGGGGAGTTCCCGAGCATCATCGCCCGGAGCCGGCCGAGGCCGACGCCGAGCAGGTGGTCGGCCAGCAGTTCCGCGTCCACGCGGGGACTGGGAACTCCGGCTTGCTGCAGGATGGCAGCCGCCTCGCTGACGGCTGCCGCGAGGGTCCGCTCCGAACCAGGCATCTCTTCAGGCGGCTATTCGCCGATGGCGTCCAGGCGTGCCTGTTCGTCCATCTCGATGGCGGACTGGATCACGGGCTCAAGGTCGCCGTTCATGACCTGGTCCAGGTTGTAGGCCTTGTAGCCGGTGCGGTGGTCCGCGATCCTGTTTTCCGGGTAGTTGTAGGTGCGGATGCGCTCTGAACGGTCCATCGTACGGATCTGCGACTTGCGCTGGGCCGAGTTCTCGGCGTCGATCTGCTCCTGCATGTGCGCGAGGATGCGGGCCCGCAGGACGCGCATGCCGGCTTCCCGGTTCTGCAGCTGTGACTTTTCGTTCTGCATGGCCACCACGATTCCCGTGGGAAGGTGGGTGATGCGGACGGCGGAGTCGGTGGTGTTCACGGACTGCCCGCCGGGACCGGAGGAC
>JBKKDH010000328.1:0-14058 GCA_046708445.1 Arthrobacter sp. | reverse complement strand
CAAGATTCACCACCATTCACGGCGTTATAGCGGGCGGGGGCGGGGGCTGGGTACGCCTGCCCCGCGCCCACGCGGTTCGAACGGAGGCGACGCACATGGACCCGCCGGACAAGGAGAAGCCGGAGGGGAATTCGCCGGACCAGGCTGAGCTGCCGGACCACTATGAAGCCCTGCAGGTTGAGGCTTCCGCCAGCCAGCGGGAAATCGCCCGCGCCTACCGTGCCCGGATGCGCAGCCTCCACCCCGACGTCGACGGCGGCAGGCCCGCACGCAGCGCGGCCGACGGGAATGCCGCGTCCCGGAAAAATGAGCTGCTGCGAATCATGCGGGCTTTCGCAGTGCTTCGGGACCCAGGCCGCCGGGCCGCTTACGATCGCAGTCTTGCCGAAAGGCAGACCGTTTCCCGTCCGGAAGCGGGACGGCAAAGCATTCCGGTCCGGTACGTCCGCAGCCCCGACAACCGCCCGGCGGCCACGATCAGAATTACGCCGGTCCGCTGGGAAAGCGGACCGTGGGCATAACCCGCCAAAATCCCAACGAAGGAGCAGCACATGAGCGAGTGGCGCCGCTACGATTCACAGCTGATGCCGGTTTTCCACGAGCGCTTCGAAGAACGCTGGGGCAAGGGCACAGCCCCGTTCCTCGATCCGGAGGCGCACGAGCAGCCTATTCCGCGGGCCCAGTGGATCAACCCGGCAACAGGCGCGGCGCTGGCGGTAGTGCCCGTGTGGACCGACGACGACGGCCAGCATCGTTCCTTTGGTGTGTTCTACCTGCCCCCGGCGGGAGATATCTGGGTGCTGCGTCCAAGCTACACCGGGTACCTGGAGCCTGCTGACGGCGACACAGAACACCTGGTCACCCTGAGAAATGATGCCTACCGGAAGGCCGTAGCCCACGCCAAGGAGTTCCTGTTTGGCTCACAATGAGCTTTCGGGGCCGCTCCCCAACAGGCTTCGGGTGAGGGCTTCGGCGTCGGCCATCAGGTCCTCCACCGCCGCAGCCAGGTGCGCGTCGGACACAGGTCCGTCGTCCAGCGCGGCGGCCACCACGGCACGACGGACCAGTTCGCGGGCGAACGAAGCAGTGGTGCCTTCGGTCCGTTCCGCTGCCAACTGCAACGCTTCAGGACTGAAGGACACCCGCCGGCCGTAGAGATCCAGCAGCCGGACCCTCTCGGCCTGTGCCGGGAGCGGAATCTCGACGGCCAGGTCCACCCGCCCCGGACGCTGCGCAAGTGCCCGCTCCAGCATGTCCGGCCGGTTGGTGGTGAGCACAAACGCCACGTCGGCATCGTTGTCCAGGCCGTCCATGGCGTCCAGCACCTCAAACAGCAGCGGCTGCGGACCATGTCCGAAGCTCCGGTCCTCGGCGATCAGGTCGCAGTCCTCCAGCACCACAATGGATGGCTGCAGCGCCCGGGCCATGCGTGCCGCGTCCGAGATCCGGGCGAGCGAACCGCCGGAGAGGAGGATCGCCGTCGACCCAACACTCTGGCTCAGCAGATGCCGCACGGTGTGGGTCTTGCCGGTTCCCGGCCTGCCGTAGAGCAGGATGCCGCGTTTGAGGTGCTGGCCGTGGTCCTTGAGCGAGGCACGGTGGGTGGCGATGCCCACGGTGTGGTCCGCCACCTTCTGCAGCAGCCCGGCGGGCAGGATGACGTCCGACGCCGGGAGGCTGGGCCGGTGATGGAACGTCACGCCCGCAGCGCTGGGCCCGTAATCGGACATCACGAGGGAGATGACCTGCCCCTTGAGGACGCTGTTGCTGTCCATCCGCAGGCGGAACTCAGCGAGGAAGGCAGTGGCGGTTTCCTGCCCGGCGGCGAGGACTTCCAAGGAAGCGCTCTGGCGCCCGGACCGGGGCTCTGCATCACGCTGCAAGACGGCCAGCGGGTTGCCGGCGAAGCTGAAAAGCCACAGGCCCAGCGCCACGGCCTGCCGGTGGCTGTCCGGGCCCACCGCGAGGTTTGCATAGTCCGGCTGGGCGAGCGGAAACTGCGGAAAGAGCTGCGACTGCTGGACCATGTCGCTCAAGGACTGGTGGTGCCGCTGGCCGCCGCCTCCGATGCCCACCAACCGGCCTCCCGGGTCCCGTGCCACGAGTTCCGCCATCACAATGTCGGCGTCCACAAAGCGGTGCGGCGGGATATTCTCCACGACGACCGAAAGGTCGGCGGCCGGCACGCACAGGTGTTCGGTCAGTGCTTGAAGCAGCTGTTTTCCGGCCTGCTCCCGATGGTTTCCGGACTGCACCAGCTGGACCAGCGCCGCAAAATCGTCGATGAACTTCCCCAGTTTTTCATCCATTCCCAGACCCTAGCAGCAGGGGCCGGCAGCGTGGCCCGGAGAGCGTGGGCGGACACGAGGTGAGGTGCCGGATTGCCTCTCGTCAGCCGCCCGGGCCGTGTGCCATTCTGAGGGGTACACTTTCCGAACCCAGCTAAGGAAGTTGGCACTACCGTGCATATCACCGCCAAAGACCTGGCCGCACTCATCCCGTCCGGGTTTACCCTGGGCGTGGCCACGGCGGCCTTCCAAATCGAGGGTGCGCTGGATGAGGATGGCCGCGGACCGGCCGGGTGGGATGCCTTTGCGTCCAGGCCCGGGGCCATCGTTGAGGACCACAGCCCCGCGGTCTCCTGCGACCACTACCACCGGATGCCGCAGGACGTCGCGGTGATGAAGCAGCTGGGCGTGGACTCCTACCGCTTCTCCCTGGCGTGGCCCCGGATCCAGCCCACCGGCAGCGGAGCGGTGAACCAAGCGGGACTGGATTTCTACGACCGCCTCCTCGACGAGCTGCTGGCCAACGGGATTTCCCCGATGGTCACCCTCTATCACTGGGACACCCCGAAGGCACTGGACGACGCCGGCGGCTGGATGAACCGCGACACCGCCTACCGCCTGGGGGAGTTCGCGGCGATCGCCGCCGACGCCTTCGGAGACAGGGTGGCGCGCTGGGCAACGATCAACGAACCTGCCACCGTCACCACCAACGGCTACACCTTGGGACTCCATTCGCCCGGTGAAACCCTCATGCTTAACGCGTTCCCCACCGTGCACCACCAGCTGCTGGGCCACGGGCTCGCCGTCCAGGCGCTGCGCGCAGCAGGAGTGCCCGGCGAGATCGGGATGACAAACGTCTACTCGCCCATGGTGCCCAACTCCATTAACCCGTTGGACAAGATCAGCGCCGGCCTGATGGACCTCGCCCAGAACCGGCTGTACGCGGACCCGGTCCTCTTGGGCAAGTACCCGGACCTTATCCGCGCCGCGAAGATCTTCAGCTCCTTCGAGCACCCCGAGGAGGACATGGGGGTCATTTCCCAGCCGCTGGATTACTACGGGCTGAACTACTACATGCCCACGAAGGTGGCCGTCGGCCCGGGACAGGGCGCCGTGCCGGCGAGCATGGCCGAGGCCATGGGCAGCGACCTGAGTGCGATGGGCAACGGCGGCACCCCGTTCCACGTCGAAGCTTGGCCCGAAGCGGATGTCACCGCCTACGGCTGGCCCGTCAAGTCCGAATACATGGGTGTGGCGCTGAAGGAAATGGCGGAACGCTACCCGAACCTGCCGCCCGTGATCATCACCGAGGGCGGGGCGAGCTTCGAGGACATCATCGTCCGCGACAAGTCCACCAACACGACGTTCATCCCTGATGAACGGCGCCTTAAATACCTCTCGGACCACCTGGAAGCGGCGCTCAAAGCCACAGCCCCGGGCGGCGAGGCTGAATCAGTGGACCTCCGCGGATACTACGTCTGGTCGCTGATGGACAACTTCGAGTGGTCCGCCGGCTACAACCAGCCGTTCGGGCTGCTCCACGTCGATTTCGAGACCCTGGAACGCACGCCCAAAGCGTCCTACTTCTGGTTCCAGGAACTCCTCGAGGAACGGAACCTGGTGGCCGCTGCTGCCACCGCCGTCGCGCAGGCTGCCGGCCCGGAACCGGCCTTGACGGAGGAGAACGACGACGACGTGACCGCCTTGGGTGCCACCGCCTAGCTCCGGCGGGCCTAGAGCAGGTCCAGGGCCCTGAGCTGCTTGGCCATCCCGGCGCCGTCGGTGGAGTAGATCCATGGCACTGCCGACGCGCTGTGGTCGCCGTCTTCGGAGTGCCCGCCTGCGAACACTGCCTCGCTGACCGAAAGCTGCCGGATGGCAATGGCGGCAACCTTGTCCGCGTGCTCCTGGGCGAAGCCTGAGTAGATCTGTTCGTCGTGCTGGCCGTTGTCACCGATCAGGAGCCAGCGCATGTCCGGGAATTCCTTGGCGAGGCGTTCGAGGTTGCGGTGCTTGTGCTCCTGGCCGCTGCGGAACCACCTGTCCTGGGTCAGTCCCCAATCCGTGAGCAGCAGTGCGCCTGAGGGGTACATGTTGCGGCCCAGGAAGCGGGCCAGGGTGGGGGCCGCGTTCCACGGGCCGGTAGACAGGTAGATCACGGGCGCATCCGGATGCTCCACGCTCAGCCGGTCCAGGAGGACCGACATGCCGGGGGTGGCCATACGGGCCCTCTCGCTGAGCACAAAGGTGTTCCACAACGCCAGGAACGGGCGGGGCAGGGCGGTGACCATCACGGTGTCATCAATATCGGAAACGATGCCAAACTTCGTGTCCGGCGCAATCACCTGGATAAGCGCCTCCACCGGCTCTGTGTCTTCGGCCCGCAGGACAGCCGTGTGCCAGCCTGGGGACAGCTGGATGTCCACCACCGTGTCAATCAGGCCGCCCCGGTCCGCTTTCACATGGGAGACCACGTCTCCGATGGTGACCTCAACGTCGGTGAACTGCACTGGAACGCTGGTGAACGCCCGCCAGCCTCGGACGTTTTGGGTGCCGTTGCGGGCCGCATGTTCGGCTCGGCTGCCGGGTGCAGGCTCCTGGGTGAGCAACACGCGGCCCAGTACCCGTACCCATTCGGTGGACCCGTAGCCCTGGTACGCGATGGTCTTGGGCACGAACTTCCAGCGCTTTGCCAGCTGCAGGCGTACACCGTTCACGTTGTCCGACAGCCGGTGCGCAAGCCTGAAAGCGCGCTTGCCGGCCAATGATGTTGTCTGGGGAGCACTGTCCATGCCTCCACTCTGCCACAGGCGCCGTGGTGACCGCCCAGCATGACCTCAGCCAGCCCCCAGGATCCAGCGCAGGGTATCGGCGTTCCGGACGGCGTTCCCGCCGCCGTCGTTATTGAAGTACACAAACACGTCCCGGCCGCCGGAGTCCCATTCCCGGATGTGGTGAGCCCACCAGCCCAGGTCCGCATCCGAATACGAGCCGCCGTAGAGGTGCTGGTGGTCCGGCCCGTGCATCCGGACATACACAAACGGTGCCGTGGCCCGGAGGATGCACGGCAGGTTGGCGCCGCTCATGATGCAATATGCGGCCTGGTGCCGCTCCAAAAGCCCATAGACGTCCGGGTGGTCCCAGCTCGGGTGCCGGAACTCCACGGTCACGCGGATCCACCAAGGCACCTTGGACAGGAAATAGTCCAGCCTGGCGTCATCCCTTGCCTGCTGCGGCGGGAGCTGGACCAGGAGGACCGCCCGTTTGTCGCCCAGTTCATGCCAGCATGTGGCGATCCGCTCCAGCCAGACCTCGGGTGCATACAATTTCTTGCCGTGTGTCAGCCCGCGCGGTGCCTTGATGGACATGGCGAAGCCGTCGGGCAGCCGGCGCCGCCAGCTGGCGAAGGACGTGTCCCGGGGCCAGCGGTAGAAACTCGCGTTGAGTTCAACTGTGCTGAACCGGGAAACGTAATGCTGAAGCCTGTCGCGGGCGGGCAGCCCGGGCGGGTACAGGACGTTCTCCCAGTGGTCATAGCTCCAGCCGGACGTTCCAATGTGGATGGCCATATCAGCTGAAATGGGTCTTCAGCGCTATGCGTGAACCCAAGGCCGCTTTCAGGCCGGCCGCACTATCCGAATGCCGCGCCAGCCGGATATATTCCGGCCACAGGGTCTTCGTCCCGAAGTCCCTGATGAGCACCACCACGCCTTCCCTGGCGCATTGAAGGCCCGGCCCGTCGCCGTACTCGTATTGCTCCACGACCAGGCTGGGCGTAGCTGGCTGTTCCAAGGCGTCCCTCCGGTGGTGCTGGCCGGTACCGACGGACCTGGCCTGCTGGCGGCCACCATCGGCGGCCACGGGCAGCTGCTTTACCCTGAATTCAGGCTACACTCCTAGAACCTTCAGCCGCCGGGGGTACGTGTGGCAGTGTATGGGAATGGCGCGAATTGAAGATTATGCGGTAGTCGGGGACCTTCACACCGGAGCGCTGGTGAGCACGGCCGGATCCATCGACTGGCTGTGCCTGCCGCGGTTTGACTCCCCGGCCTGCTTCAATGCGCTCCTGGATACCCCGGAAGCGGGCCGCTGGCTGCTGGCACCCTCGGCTGGCGGGACGTGCACCCGGCGAAGCTACCGCGATGGAACCCTTGTTCTTGAAACCGTGTGGGAAACCCCCGACGGCACCGTGCGGGTGATCGACTTCATGCCGCCCCGTGACGAGGTGGCAGACATCGTGCGCATCGTGGAGGGCGTCAGCGGAAGCGTCAGGATGCACAGCGAGCTGGCGCTGCGCTTCGACTACGGCCACATTGTGCCCTGGGTCCGGAAGGACGAGCATGGCATCCACGCCATCGCCGGACCGGACGCCGTCTATTTTGTGACCGGGGCGCCCGTGCACGGCGAGAACATGCACACCATCAGCGACTTCACGGTCAATGAAGGCCAGAGGGTGCCGTTCGTGCTGACGTGGGCACCGAGCCACGTCCCGCGGCCCATGACCGTTGACGCCGAGGAAGTGCTGGGCACCACCACCGCCTTCTGGCGTGGCTGGACCAGTCAGTGCACGGTGGTGGGGAAGTACAAGGACGCCGTGGTGCGCTCGCTGGTGACCCTCAAGGCGCTGACCTATGCGCCGACCGGAGGCATTGTTGCCGCTGTCACCACGTCGCTGCCGGAACAGCTGGGCGGCCCCCGCAACTGGGACTACCGCTACTGCTGGCTGCGGGACGCAACCATGACCCTGCAGGCCCTGCTGGCCGCGGGGTACACAACGGAGGCCGCAGACTGGCGGGACTGGCTGCTCCGGGCAGTTGCCGGCGACCCCGCGGACCTGCAGATCATGTACGGAATCCACGGCGAGCGGAGGCTTCCGGAAATGGAACTTCCGTGGCTGGCCGGCTACGAAGGCTCCAGCCCGGTGCGGATCGGCAACGGCGCCGCCGAGCAGCTCCAGCTGGATGTGTGGGGCGAGGTACTGGACTGCCTGGCCCTGACCCGGAATTCGCTGCTGAAACATACTGACGAGGCCTGGGACGTCCAGGTCGCCCTGATGCAGCACTTGGAGACGATCTGGGACCAGCCGGACAATGGCCTCTGGGAGATGCGAGGACCCCGGCGCCACTTTACGCATTCAAAGGTCATGGCCTGGGTGGCGGCAGACCGGATGGTGATGGGCGTCCGCGAGTCCGGCCTGCCCGGCCCCGCCGAGCGCTGGGAGGCGCTGCGGGACAAAATCCACCGCGACGTCATGGCCAACGGCTTCGACGCCGAACGCAACACGTTCACCCAGTCCTACGGCCGCCCGGAACTTGATGCGAGCCTCCTGCTCATCCCGCGCGTGGGGTTCCTGCCGCCGGATGACCCCCGGGTAGTGGGCACCATCGATGCGATCCTGAACGAGCTGACCGAAGACGGGTTCGTGCTCCGCTACCGCCCGGCGGAGAGTGACGACGGCCTTCCCGGGGACGAGGGGGTGTTCCTGGCGTGTTCGTTCTGGATGGTGGAGGCGCTCCTGGGCGCCGGCCGCAGCGCGGAGGCCACCAGGCTTTTTGAGCGGCTCCTGGAACTGCGGAATGACGTGGGCCTGCTCAGCGAGGAATGGGCTGTCAGGGCAGGGCGCCAGCTCGGCAACACGCCCCAGGCCTTTAGCCACTTCGGGCTTGTGACTAGCGCGCTTGAGCTTCATCAGGATACGGTTCGCCGGAGTGATACGCCCATACCGCCGGAAACGGAGAATGTGGCGTGACTGCTTGCAATGGGGGGATTGCAGCACTATTCCCCAACAGAATCGGTAAGTATACTTACTAACACGACACGGCGCGCTCCCAGCACGGCGCAGTGACTGACGGAGGGGTGGTTGGAATGGCCGGTTATTTTGAACTGGTGGATGCACCTGATGGTGGCTACAGGGTCAGGATGTTGGACGGGGCGGGGGACCTGATGGCTATTTCAGTGACCTTTCCCACCAAACGTGCCGCGGTGGCGGGCGTTGCCATGGCACGCGAGATTGCCGGGACCGGACTGATCCGGGACCGCAGCCGCGACGGCGCCGGCACGGTGATCCGGGAGCGTGTCCGGCCGGTTGCCTCCGCCAAGGAGGAGGCTGCGCCGCGGACCAGGAGGGTTTCCAGGGCCGCGCGGGCCGCAGCCGGCTGATGGACTCCCAGCACCTTGGCCCGGCAGCCGCAAGGGGGCGCCGCCGGGGCGTCCTGTTTGATATGGACGGAACCTTGGTGGACTCCTCCTACTTCCATACGATTGCCTGGTGGCAGGCGTTCCGTCAGCAGGGCTACGACGTGCCTATGGCCTCCATCCATCATTGCGTCGGCATGGGCGGCGACCGCCTGATGGACAGCCTCCTGCCTGCAGGCCGGGACAAGGACGCCGACGTCGACATCCTGACCAGTCATGCCGCCATTTTTGCGTCGCACTGGCCGGTTCTGCGCGCCTTTGACGGGGCCAGGGACCTTCTGGCGCAGTGCCACGCCGGAGGCCTGGCCGTGGCCCTGGCGTCGTCTGCCCGGACGCAGGACCTGCTGGCGACACGGCGGGCACTCGGGGCTGACGCCCATATTCATGCGGCAACCAGCGCCAACGATGCCAAGGCAAGCAAGCCTGCGCCGGATATCCTCGTTGCTGCGCTGGAAGCCGTGGGCGTCAGACCCGCCGACGCCGTTTACGTGGGTGATGCGGTGTGGGACATGCAGGCCGCTGCAGCCCTGGGCATGCCCGCCATAGCCGTCACGTGTGGCGGAACAAGCGCCGCGGAACTCAGGGATGCCGGTGCGGTCCAGGTTTACGCCGGCCCGCGCGATCTCCTGGACAACCTCCAGGGCAGCGCCATCGGCACCTTGCTTACGGCGTCCTCGCCAATCGGCTGACCGCCTGCCGCTGCATTAGCCCGTCGGCGTCCCTTCGGCGGCGGCGGTGTCGTCGGCGACCGCCGGCTTCGCCCACGACACAATAACCTTGACCGAGCCGTCGTCGTTGCGCTCCACGTCAGTGACCACTTCGGCCACGCTGGCGCCCATGGCCAGGATTTTTGCGCGGTAGGTGGTGACCAGTTCCTCCAGGCTCGATTCGGTCCACTCCCCGGGGCGCATCCGGGTGGAAATCTCAACAGGTTCCGGCTGGTACAGCGACATGACGGTCCTTTCCCGCTAGTTCGTGTAATGCAGATGGCATGTGCTTCCTACGCTAGGAGGCTTACCGCCCGACCACAAGGAAATTTAGTCAGTCTGCTTACTTTATTTCACGAAAAGGGCTAGCGTCAGATGATCGGCCGGAGCCCGGCACCCGCAGGAAGGCAGATGATGAAGGCATTAACGTGGCAAGGCAAGCGCTCCGTCAGCGTGGCGGAAGTACCGGATCCGGTGATCCAGGATCCGACGGACGCCATCGTGAGAATTACATCCACTGCGATCTGCGGCTCGGACCTCCACCTGTATGAGGTCCTGGGGCCATACATGCACAAGGGTGACGTGATCGGCCACGAGCCCATGGGCGTCGTGGAGGAAGTGGGGAGCGCCGTCACTAACCTGCGAAAGGGAGACCGCGTGGTCATTCCCTTCAATATTTCATGCGGCCACTGCTACATGTGCCGCCAGGGCCTGCAGTCGCAATGCGAGACCACCCAAGTGAAGGAGAAGGGCTCCGGAGCCGCCTTGTTCGGCTACTCCGAACTGTACGGCTCGGTACCGGGCGGCCAAGCCGAATACCTCCGCGTGCCGCACGCTGGCTACGGACCGGTCAAAGTCGGCAAGGAACTGCCCGACGAACGCTACCTCTTCCTCTCGGACATCCTTCCCACGGCCTGGCAGGGCGTGGAGTACGCCGATGTCCAGCCCGGCGGCATCCTGGCCGTCTTCGGTCTGGGGCCTGTCGGACAGTTCGCGGCCCGGATCGGGGTTCACAAGGGCTTGCGCGTGATCGGCGTTGATCCGGTTCCGGAGCGGCGCGGGATGGCAGCACGGCATGGGGTGGAGACCCTCGACTACAGCAAGGACCTCGCCGGCGAGTTGCGGGAGATGACGGAGGGGCGGGGCCCCGACGCCGTGGTTGACGCCGTCGGCATGGAAGCGCACGGTTCACCCGTGGCCGGTTTCGCCCACCAGGCCCTGGGGCTCCTGCCGGACAAGCTTGCGCAGAAGGCCATGGAAACCGCCGGCGTGGACCGGCTTGCCGCCCTGCACACTGCCGTGGACGCTGTCCGCCGCGGCGGCACCGTGTCGCTCAGCGGAGTCTATGGGGGCCAGGCGAGCCCGATGCCCCTGCTGAGCATGTTCGACAAGCAGATCCAGCTGCGCATGGGCCAGTGCAACGTCCGCCGCTGGACGGATGACCTGCTTCCCTTGGTGGAGGACGACGCCGATCCGCTGGGTGTGATGGATCTGGTCACTCACCGTTCGGGCCTGGACGGCGCGCCGGCGTTATATGAGAAGTTCCAGAAGAAAGAGGACGGCTGCATCAAGGTGGTACTCAACCCGGGAGCCTGACTTTCCGGGCCCGGAGAGCTCAGGACCGGGCCACGTCCACCACGCAGAACCGGTTCCCGTCCGGGTCCTCCAGCACGATGAAGTCAGGATCTTCGGGATACAGGTCCCAGTCCACGCGTGAGGCGCCGAGGTCCAGCAGGCGGGCCACCTCGGCAGCCTGGTTGTCCGCGTAGAGATCCAAGTGGATCCGCGGGTGTTCCTGCACGGGGGTTCCGCTGAGCATCAGGGCAATCCGCGCACCGCCGCCGCCGTGCGGCATCAGCACCACCCAGGTGTCGTCGCCGTCCTCACGCGGGACATACCCCAGCGCGTCGCACCAGAAGGCGGTGGAACGGGCAACGTCCTGCACACCGATTACTGTGGTTCCGATCGTCAGCATGGTTGAATGCTTCCCGCATCCCGGCCCCGAGGCAAGCCCCTTGCTGCCGGAGACCGGATCGGGGTCAACAAAGGGAGTTCAGCATCTGTTCCGCCAGGGCCTCCAGCTCTTCAATCAGCGGATTGACCGATAAGGTGGGCGGTTCCGGTGGGTACGCCACGGCGATGGTGAGCTGCCGCGAACCGTCTTCGCTCGTCATGGAAACTGTTCCGTAGCCCTCGATGTCGCCGGTATGTCCGTAGTACAGCCGGTTGGTGCAGGTGTCGTTCCACTTGAACAGGCCGAACCCGTAGTGGTCACCGTCCCGTCGAAGCATGGCCGTCCGGCTTTCGCCGCTTACGAGCTTTCCTTGGAGGACGGCCGCGTAGAAAGTGTTCACCTCCGACACGGTGGACACCGCGCCGCCGGACGCCTGCTCGGACAGCCAGGCCGGTTGCGTTACGTCCAGGCGCTTGCCGTTCACCGTGACGTAGCCGTGGACCATGGTGGGCGGCGCGGCCCCGGGTTGCGGAAGGCCCGTTGCCCCCAGCCCTAACGGAGCCGAAATGTCGTCCTCCAGGACGGCGCTAAGGCTCCTGCCGCGGAGCCGCTGGACGATCAGGCCCAACGCCGCGTAATTGGAACTGGAGTATTCGAAGTCCTGCGCGAGCCTTCGCTTCCAAGGCACTGTGGCGGCCAGTGCCAGTTGCTGCTCCAGGCTGAGCGGCCTGTTCATGACGTCCTGAAGCGGCCCCGAGGCCAGCAGGGGGTAGACAAAGTCCGGCACACCGGATTCGTGGATAAGGAGTTGGCGTACCGTCACCAGGCCCGGCGGATGGAGGACGGTGCCGAACTCGGGGAGGTAGGTGCTGACCTGTTCGTCCAGGTCCACCTTGCCTTCCTCCACCAGCTTCATGACGGAGACGGCCACCATTGACTTGGTGATGCTTCCGACCCTGACGGGGTCCGAGGCGGTGACGGGTTCGCGGGTTTCCAGGTTCCGGACACCGGCCGCGTGGTTCCACGTCTCTCCGCCGTGCCGCACCTCGATCAGGACGGCAGGGGCTCCGTCCTCGATCATCCGTCGGCTGAAGTCCTCCAAGGCCGCGTAGGTCTCTTCATCCGGATCCGGCGGGCTGGGTTCAGAAGTGCAGCCCAAGGCGCCGACCAGCAGCGCTGCGGACACAGCCGCAGCGATCTTGCCCCTGGTGCGGTGCAGCCTGGTTGAGGGCATGTCCCTGACCCCTTCAAGCCGGCGCCCCAGCTCGTACCTGCAGAGCCGGCACCTCAATGCTCCTCGCGCCCCGCAGCCGGGTCAAGGTCGCCGGAAGCGTCCAACGGGTGGAGCGCTTCCGGCGTTCTCGTGCTTGGAACTGCGGCTGTGGGTACCGGCAATTCCACGAGGGGAAGGCCCTAGCAGCCAGGATCCGGCAGGTCGATTCTCCTGGCACCAACATCGCTGGCAGGAACGATCTGGGTGATCGAAAGTACGGCCGGCGTCGTGTCGCTGGGGTTGCTCACGAAGTGGGGTCCAACCTCCGTGAATGTGTCGCCCACATCGAAGGTCTGCGCGGGTCCGCAACCCAGTTGGCGCCGGACTTGGCCTGACTTGACTGTGGCAATCACGATACCGGGGTGCTCATGCCATCCCGAATAGCCCATGGGGTTATAGGTCAGCTCGAAATCGACGACGGCCACGTCACCCTTAGTTTTGAACGCGATGCCGTCCGCTTCCGTCTTCTGCGGTCCATCCAGCGTGCCGATGACTAGTGGCGTGGACGGTGCTGAACCCGAGCCGGGAGTGGCGATCGCGATGCTGCTTGTAGCCAATGTGCCTACCGCAACGAAAATTGCAGCGGAAATGGCGGTTTTCTTCCACTTCATGATGGGAACCTCTTCACCTGCAGGCGGGCTTTGCCGGCCCGGCTTCAACTACGTTGCGGTGTACGATCGCCCAGCTTTCCTGACCCGCGCCACGGAATGCCTTCTTCCGGACGTGCACGCGCCAGCAGCGTTGGGTGAGCCAAAGAGTCAATTCCCCTCGAAGGTGGGGGTGGCGCCCCGGGGCCGGCTAGTAAAGATACTGGCCGCGCCAGATGCGGAAGTCAATGCGCCGTTCCGTCAATAGCCCAATTTGAGTCGCACTAAGTGTCGTGATGAGGCTCCATTACGACACTTAGTGCTACTCAGTTTGCGAAGCGGGGAGGGTCAGGTGAGGCGGATCTGGCGGTTCATGTCCTTGTACAGCAGGTAGCGGAACTGACCCGGGCCGCCGGCGTAGCAGGCCTGCGGGCAGAAGGCGCGCAGCCACATAAAGTCGCCGGCCTCCACCTCGACCCAGTCGTTGTTGAGCAGGTACATGGCCTTACCCTCCAGGACGTACAGGCCGTGCTCCATGACGTGGGTCTCCGGGAACGGGATAACCCCGCCCGGCTGGAACGTCACAATGTTCACCTGCATGTCGTGGGCCAGGTCGGACGAATCCGTGAAGCGGGTGGTCTTCCAGGCGCCGTTGGTATCCGGCATCGCGGTGGGTTCAACCTCGGCATCACTGGTGACGAAGGACTTGGCCTCGTAACCTTCGAGCCGCTCATAGGCCTTGCGGATCCATTGGAACGAGACGATGTCGTCCGAGACGTTCTCCAGGCCCCAGGTGGAACCGGCGGCCAGGTAGGCGTAGCCGCCCTCTTCCAGCTGGTGGAGTTCGCCGTCGAGGGTCAGGTTAACCTTGCCCTTGGTGACGAAGACAACCCCTTCAACGCCTGCCTCGAACTCGGCCTTCGGGGCGCCGCCGCCGGGGCCGATCTCCACGATCAGCTGCGAGAACGTGGTGGCAAACCCGGAGATCGGGCGGGCCAGGATCCAGGAGCGGGTGTTGGAGAAACCCGGCAGGGTGCTGGTCACGATGTCGGTC
>JBKKDH010000327.1:0-4266 GCA_046708445.1 Arthrobacter sp. | reverse complement strand
CAGTGGGTTCGAAGAAGTAGCCGTTGAGGCCGGTGTCGGGCCTGCCGCCGCCGGTCAGGACGGTGGCGCCTTCGGAGACGCCGAGATCGACGTAGCTGGCGACCTTGTCCCGCTGGTCTGCGAAGGCCAGCGGTCCGAGTTCGGTGGCGTCCAGGAGCGGATCTCCGATGACGATGCTGCGGGCCCGGTTGGCGACGCGTTCCAGCAGTTCGTCGTAGACGGACTTGTGGGCGAACACCCTGCTGCCGGCGATGCAGGTCTGGCCGGCCGCGGCGAAAATTCCTGCCACCACTCCCATGGACGCGTTGGCGATGTCGGCGTCGGCAAAAACAATGTTCGGCGACTTGCCGCCGAGTTCAAGGGTCGAGCCGATGAAGCGGGACGCGGTTGAGGCGGCAATGCGCGCGCCGGTGGCAGTGCTGCCGGTAAACGAGATCTTCGCCAGTCGGCGGTCCTCGACGAGGGCGGCTCCGGCTTCTGCGCCGAAGCCGGTGACGACGTTGATGACGCCGGGCGGGAAGCCTGCTTCGTCGGCCAGCGCTGCCAATCGAAGAACGGTGGCAGAGGTGTATTCCGAGGGTTTGATGACGATGGTGTTGCCGGTGGCGAGGGCGGGGGCGAGCTTGCTGGTGGTCAGGGTGAGCGGTGAGTTCCATGGCGTGATGGCTCCCACGACGCCGAGGGGTTCGCGGAGGGTGTAGTTCAGCATCGCACGGCTGGAACCGGGGATGGTGTCTCCCTGGATTTTGTCGGCTAGTCCTGCGTAGTAGTAGTAGTACTCGGGCATGGCGGCGAGCTGGGCGCGCATTTCACGCAGGAGCTTGCCGTTGTCTTCGGATTCCATGCGGGCGAGTTCGTCCGCGTGTTCGCCGACCAGGTCGCCGAGCCGCCGCAGCAGGTGCCCGCGTTTGGTTTGGCTGAGGTCGCGCCAGGCGGGGTTTTCGAAAGCTGCGGAGGCGGCTGCGACGGCCTTGGCGACGTCGGCTTCGTTGCCGCGTGCGGTCCGGTAGAGCACGTCGAGGGTGGCGGGGTTGGTGCTCTCGAAGTAATCCCCGTTGGACGGCGCAACCCACTCGCCATTGATGAAGTGCTCGTAGCGACGGTCAGTGGACATTCGAATGCTCCTTGATAAAAGCAGTGAGGGTGTTGGCGAGCTCTTGGGGACGTTCCACGGGCATCATGTGGCGGGCCCCGCTGACAACGGAGTAGGTGCAGCCGGGAATTGCTGCTGCAAGCCGGGCGCTCATGTCTGGCGTCGATCCCGGGTCAAGTTCTCCGGTTACGGCGTGGGATGGAACGGTGATCCGGGGAAGTTCGGGTGTCAGTTCGGCGTCTGCGGTGGCGAACACCCGGTAGCAGGCCAGGAAGGATGTCGGGTCGTTTCGAAGCAACACCTGTCGCGTGGCTTCGACCATGGACGCCGGGACCGGCGTTCCCTCCGGGTACCACCGCTTGATGGACGCTTCGGCTGACGCGGCGAAATCTGACTCCGCCATCGCCAGCCGGGCCATGACCGACACGTGTTCCTCTGGTGTCCGGGAACATACAGATCCCACGGACACCAGAGTGGCAACGAGCTCGGGCCGGAACCGGGCGAGGTACTGGGCGACGAGGGCGCCGAGGGAGAACCCCACGAGGTGGGTGCCTGGTCTCAGGCGTTCCGCGACGTCCGCGGCCAGTTCTGCCAGCGTGACTGAGTCGGGGGCAGCTTCTGTCCGGGTTCCGTGGCCGAGCAGTTCAATAATTTGGACGTCGAACTCGGGTTCGAGGAATTCACGGAGCGGCCCCCACATCGACCCGTCGAGGCCGACTCCGTGAATGAGTGCGATGCGGGCGCGGCTCACGAGGGTTCTTTCCTAGTTTGCTTCGGTGCTGAAGGCGGCGAGCCGCTGCTGGGGGCGTCCCTGGGCTGCGGCGGCGAGAGCGATCACGATTTCATCGGCGTGGGGTGCGTCGTTGATCCGTACCTCGATGCTCTGGTGGTGCGAGCGGATGGTCGCGTCGGTGATGTGCTTGAGTGGGATATCAAACACGACGCCGGCCGGTCCGCGCTTTTCCACTGCCGGCAGCAGTGTGGTGGCGTTGGCTGCATCACGGAAATGATTTCCGAAGGCAAGGGTATGGATCAGGCCGGAGCCGTGCTCGACTTCACCGTTCAGGCCCACGATGGCGGCCTTGCCATACGCTTCGGCGGGGGCGCCGAGGGCTTCAAGTACGCGGGGGGCGAGGAGCGCCCCGATATCGGAGGCGTTGCCGTCGATTCCCGCTGACAGGTCCTCCACGAATCCCTGTCCCGCCCAGGGGTTCCTGATAATGGCTGCGACGACGGCGACCCGCGCGTTTGGTGTGACGTCCCGGCCGCCTTCGATCAGGATGTCTTCTGTGAATGTGACGATTTTGCGGATGCTCATGAAATCAGTTCTCCTAGGGTTTCTGCTTTGACGACGGGGTCCGTGAGCCGGTCCCCGATGCGTGAGTGTGGGCGGGGTCCGGTTGATGCGCCGAGGGCGATGACGATCTCCCCGGGCCGGGGCGCGTCACTGATCCGGGTAGTGATGGTCTGGTAGTGCGTGCGGGTGGCGGCAGCGTTCTTGTGCCAGAGCGGCACGACGAGTGAGGCCCCGGCGTCAGCCCGGTCATCGGCGAAGCAGATGATGGACTCGCCATTGAGGTACTCCCGGACGAGGTTGCCGAAAAACGGCGTGTGGATAAGGGCTGCGCCGTGTTCAATCTCGCCGTCCGTTCCCACAATTGCCGCTTTGCCGAAGGCCTGGATGGCGTCGACGCCGCCGAGTTCCTTCGTTAGCACATCAGTGAGCTTGCGGGCGAGGGCCGGGGCCATCCGCATGACTTCCTCGTTCAGGTCGTCGGTGGCCTTTCCATCCAGCCACGGGTTGCTGACCACGGCAGCTGCCGTGGCGCGCACGGCCGGGATGGCGGGGGAGAGGCCGTTCTCGAGCAGGACTTCCTCGCTGTAGTAGACGATTTTGCGAATGGCCAAGCCTTGGTCGTTCATCGTTCGGTCCCGGCCAGCGAGGGCTGGTCTCCGAGGGCGTGGAAGGTGGAAAAGCCCATTACTGGCTCCTAGCAGTCGTTGATATGAAGATGGTTTATCAGCCGTTGTCGTTGTGCTGTTCTGATGCGACTTCGCGGGCCGAGGTGATGACGTGCTCGCGCATTGCCCACTCCGCGCCCATGGCGTCTTTGGCCTTAATCATGGCCACGACCTTCCGGTGCTCTTCAACGGATCGCGCAATGCGTCCCGGATGCGCGACGGTGGTCGCCACCAGGCGACGGTAGTACGCAAGCTGGTTCATAAGTGTCCGGTATTGCTCTGCGAGTTTGCGGTGGTCGCTGCCATCAACAATGAGCTGGTGGAACTCGTGGACAAGTCGGGCGTAAGTTTCGGAGTCGCCGTTCCGCGCCGCCTCTTCCGAGGCTTCAATGTTGGCTTCAAGCTTTTCCAGTTCCGGTACGGGACCGCGGCGCGCCATCAGGCCGGCGGCGAGGCCTTCCAGGATCTCTTTGAGCTGGAACATCTCGACGATTTCCCGTCGGCTTGGCTCGCGCACGAAGGTCCCTACTTTTGGCCTGATCTCCACAAGCCCTTCGGCCTGCAACTGCTTCAGAGCCTCCCGGACGGGAGTGCGGCTGACATTGAATTCCTCAGCCAGGCTCGTCTCGCTGAGCGCTGTTCCGGCAGGATAATCACCGCTGAGGACCACTTGGCGGAGCCGGTCCAGCAATGGCGGCAATGGCAGCCGGACGATTTCCCTGGCTGAGGACTTCTTTGAACTCTGTTGCATGGTAGATCACGCTACATGCCGCGCTCCAAGTACGTCAACCACTTGCATGCAACAGATTCATGTCCCTTCTGGATATGCCGGACAAACCCGAGATCAAGCGGAACTTGCAATGCAACATGAGTTACGTCACCCTTTCTTTTCGCTGCCTATTGACCTGCGTCACATTAAGGATCTACCGTCTGTTGTATGGAACAGACATCCACCAGCGTTCCGCCGGCGCCCGTTGAGGCCCTAGGCGACGCTCCCCACCCGGTTCTTTTTCCCCAACGCCTGGGATCCGTCTTCTGGATCTCCCTCGGCCTCATTGCCGCCTTCGTTATCTGGGCAACGGCTTTTACCGACCACCTCAACACCACCATGACAGCCGCCCTGAACTGGGTGACAGGTTCTGTCGGTTGGGGTTACCTGGCGGTTACCCTTGGCCTCATCGGCCTTCTTGTGTACATCACGTGCAGCCGCT
>JBKKDH010000326.1:0-14830 GCA_046708445.1 Arthrobacter sp. | reverse complement strand
CCACGTAAGGGACCGCGCCCCGCGCGGAATCGTAGAGGACGGTGGAGCCAGCCAGGCTGTAGTCCTCGGCCGCGGGGATGGAATGCCAGCCCCACTGGGACTGCGTGCCGAGCAGTGTTCCGGGCGGGAGGTCACTGCGCGCACCCACGGGGTATTCGGCCGGAAGGCTCTGAAGCCCGGTGAGGTCCACGGTGTAGCAGAACTCGCCGTTGCCCACGGACACCGGGCTGCGGGGGTCGATGCTGCGCTGCTCCACGTTGTGGCGGCGGACCAGGGCTTTACGGTCGATGGCGTGCTGGCTGCTCATGCGCGCGCCCTCCTGAAGGCTGTCGGCTCTGACGGCTGTTCGGCTGCATCCTGTGAGAAAACGCTTTCCGACTCGACTTCATCCTTGTGGCATCAGGAGAAGGTGTCAACCTCCGGGGTCAGGAAGCCGGGCCACCGGCCAATCTCATTCCGTGCGCATGGATCCCAGGATTTCGCGCAGGGCCTCCACCACGAGGTTGTGGTCCTGCTGCTGCGGCAGTCCGGAAACGGTAACAGTGGCCACCGCCCCCACCCCGGCGACGTACACCGGGAAGGAGCCGCCGTGCGGCGCGTAGGTGGACTCGTCGAACCAGCCGTGGTCCTCGATCCGGCCGCCGTGCAGCCTTCCTCGGAGTCCCACCAGCAATGACGGGATCTCATACCTGGCGGCGGCGCGCTGTTTGGCCCGGATCCAGTGCTCGTTGTCCGGCGTGGCACCATCCAAGGCCACATGGAAGAGCACCTGGTCGCCCTTGGTAATGTCGATCGCGATGGGAAGCCGCCGCGTCTTTCCCAGCTCCACCAGGAGCAGCCCCACATTGAGGGAATCGTCCTTGCTGAAATGCGGAAACTGCAGCTCGGTGATCTCGGCCTCGACCCGGTCGATCAGGGCCTCGAGCAGGCCCGCCGGCTGGGGGAGCCTCGAGTCGGGATTGAACGCAGTCACAGTCGGGTTGTTGGCAGTCATGGCCCACAATCTACCCCTCCAGCGGTGTAAACTGGACCACGCCCATCAGGGCGGATTATTCAAAAGACAAGCTTTATTAACGACAGGGGAGCGCCGCCGTCGGGCATCACTGGCATTGCCGGGGAACCGCAGGTCGGCGCTGAGAGTGCGGGACAGCCGCAGACCCTCGAACCTGATCCGGTTAGTACCGGCGCAAGGGAGTCGAGTTCTCGAAGTGTGCGGTAAGCGGCGGCAAGCCTACAGCCGGGACACTTTCCCCTCCTGTTCCTCAGGAGGACCACATGAGTACTGCAGCAATCAAAAAGACCGGCAACACCTGGCGCATCGTTGACATCGTGGTGGCCGCGCTGATCGCCATTGCCGGCGGCGTGATCTTTTGGGCCTGGTCCCAGGGTGCCGCCGCGGTTTCGCCGCCCATGAACGCCGTCTACCCGCCGCTGACCGGCCTGATCGCCGGCGGCTGGATGATCCCGGCCGTGCTGGGCATGCTGATCATCCGCAAGCCGGGCGCCGCGCTCTTCTGCGAAACGGTGGCCGCCATGGGTGAACTGATCATGGGCTCGCCGTACGGCGCCTCCGTGCTGTTCTCCGGCTTCGTCCAGGGCCTTGGCGCCGAGATCATCTTCGCCATCTTCGTCTACAAGAAGTTCAACCTGCCGGTCGCGCTGCTGGCCGGCGCTGCTGCCGGACTGTTCTGCGGCCTGAACGACTCCTTCGCCCCCTGGGGCTGGAACATCGCCTACGCCGCAGGTGACAAGCTCGCGTACATCGTGTTCACCGCCATCTCCGGCGCGGTCATCGCCGGCGCACTGTCCTGGATCGCCACCCGCGGCCTGGCCAGGACCGGTGTGCTGAGCTCCTTCGCGTCCCGCAAGGCTGCGTCGGAGCCCGTCTTCTCCTGATGCCCGCAGCCTATGACGGCGGCACCTCCGCTGCGACGCGGCCCGCCGCCGTCACTGCCCGCGGCTGGGGCTGGCGGCACGCCGGCCGGTCCCGGCCTGCGGTCCGCGCCCTGGACCTGGACATTCGGCCCGGGGAACGCGTGCTCCTGCTTGGCCCGTCGGGGGCGGGCAAGTCCACGCTGCTTCACGCCCTCGCGGGGGTGCTGGGGGATGTGAACGACGACGGTGCGGCCGGGGATTCCGACGAGTCCGGTTCGCTGCTGATCGACGGCGCGTCCCCGCGTGAGCGGCGCGGCCGGGCCGGGCTGATGCAGCAGGACCCCGAAACGCAGGTGGTCCTTTCCCGGCTCGGCGACGACGTCGCCTTCGGTGCCGAGAACCTGGCCGTGCCCCGCGATGGTATCTGGGCGCGCGTGCACGAGGCGCTTGACGACGTCGGCCTCTCCCACCTGCCGCTGGACCACCCGACGTCGGCACTGTCCGGCGGGCAGAAGCAGCGCCTGGCGCTGGCCGGCATCCTGGCCATGCGGCCAGGCCTGATCCTGCTGGACGAGCCCACGGCCAACCTGGACCCCGCCGGCGTCCTCGAAGTCCGTGACGCCGTGGGCCGCTGCCTGGACAAAACCGGAGCCACGCTGGTTGTCGTGGAGCACCGCGTGTCCGTCTGGAAGGTCCTTGTGGACAGGATCGTGGTGCTGCAGCCAGGCTCCGCGGCCGATCCCGCCGTGCTGCTGGACGGGCCGCCGGACCGGGTCCTCGCCGAGGCCCGGGACATGCTGGTTGCTGCCGGTGTGTGGGTTCCCGGCTTTGTTCCCGTGACGCGGAGCCGGACGTCCGGCGGCTCCGGCGACCTGCTGCTGGCGGCCGAGGACCTTGCCGTTTCGCGGGAACGGCCGCGGCGCCGCCGCTTCAAATCCGTTCCGCCGGTGCCCGTCCAACAGGACATCTCGGCCCAGGTCCGCGCCGGGCAGGCCCTCACCGTCACGGGTCCCAACGGTGCGGGAAAATCCACGTTCGCGCTGACCCTGGCCGGCCTGCTGGCACCCGTTGAGGGCAATGTCTCGGCCACCGTGGACCTGAGCCAGGGGGCAGGCATCGACCCCTATAAATGGAAGGCGGACCAGCTGATCGCCCGCATCGGAACCGTCTTCCAGGAACCCGAGCACCAGTTTGTCACCGGCAATGTCCTGGACGAGCTGATGTTCGGCCCCAGGCACCTTGGCCACGGCGAGGAGCGCGTGGATGAGCTCCTTCAGCGGCTTCGGCTGACCGAACTCGTGGATGCCAACCCTTACACGCTCTCCGGCGGTGAGAAACGCCGGCTGTCCGTGGCCACGGTGCTCGCCGCACACCCCCAGGTGCTGGTCCTGGACGAGCCAACGTTCGGCCAGGACGCCAACACCTGGGCCGAGCTCGCGTCCTTCCTCTCCGAACTGCTCGACGCCGGCACCGCCGTGGTCTCCGTGACGCACGACGCCGAGTTCAGCGCCGCCCTGGCCGGAACCGAGCTCCGGCTTGGCACCACCGAACCGGTGGCCCCATGAGGCAGGAACTGACCCTCCAGGGGAACCAGGCCCTGCTGACCCGGGCCAATCCGCTGAGCAAGTTCGCCGCCGTCGTCTTCATGACAGTGGTGCTGGCGCTGTCCATCGACTGGGTCTCCGCTTCGGTGGCGCTCGCCTGTGAACTGCTGCTGTTCCCGCTCGCGGGGCTGACCCTGACACTCCTGTGGCAGCGCGGCTGGCCGCTGATCCTCGCGGCTGCGGTGGGCGGCTGGAGCACCTCCATCCTGGCGCCGGACAGCGGAAGGATCCTGCTCGACGTCGGCATCTGGTCCATGAGCGAGGGCTCCCTGGAGCTGGGGCTGGGCTTTATGCTCCGCGGCCTGGCGATCGCGTTGCCGGCCGTCCTCCTCATGAGCTGTACCGATCCCACGGACCTCGCCGATGCGTTGGCCCAGAAGGCCCGGCTGTCGCACCGGTTTGTGCTCGGGACCCTCGCGGCCATGCGGCTTGTTGGCCTGATGGCCGAGGAGTGGCAGACCATTGGGATGGCCCGCCGCGCCCGCGGCGTGGGCTCTCGCGGCAACCCTCTGCAGCGGGTCAAGGCGACGCTGGGCCAGAGTTTCGGTCTCCTTGTCCAGGCCATCCGCAGGGCTTCGCGGCTCGCGGTCACCATGGAGGCGCGCGGCTTCGGCGGCGGGGACCGGACCTGGGCCCGTGAATCCACCTACAGCCGGCTGGACGTGTGGGTCCTGGCAGGCGGCGCCCTGATGGCGACGGCCGCCGTGGCCGCTGCCGTGTTTGCCGGTACGTGGAGTTTCGTCGGCGGATAGTACTGCCGTGGGGACCCCGTGCGCTGGAACCTGTGTGCAGAAAACCATTGCTCTTGCGGAAACATCTTGATAGTTTCGGGAAATCGGTTTCTAGGCCCCCAGCAATCCGGAAATGCGTTGAGCCATCCAGGACCTCTGACACCGCAGGGCAAGGCTGAAGCCGCCTACATTGACGGGATCGGGAAGCTGAAGTTCGCACCAACGTCCATCGGCCCCACCGGCTCGACTGCGGTCGCGGAGATCACCGCACGGATAAACGCCGACGTCCTCTTCAAGCGGCTCACGCCGGAAAAGGCCGCCGAACAGTGGATTAATGAAAGCAAGGCGGCCATCGGGAGGTAGGCGTGGTTGGCGCTATCGCTCAGATGCAGGAGTGGTCGTAGTCGAAGTCCCCGGACACGAACTGGGTCAGCGTGACCGTGCCGCCGGCGGTCAGCGGGGCATCGGAGCAGTTGGCCTTGGCTCCTGTTGCGGTGCGGGCACCCGCCAGCCAGCTGGGCAGGGTGTAAAGACTGCTGGAACTGCTGACAGTGCCCACGATCTGTCCCCACTGGTACCCGCTGGAGTAGAGGCCGACGTCGGCGCCGATGCCGTGGAAGAAATCGGTCATGCCCTCGAGGACTGCGCGGTTCCAGTTCCTGTCGCCGGACCACGAGTTGCCGGTTTCGACGTCGAGCCACCATAGGTACTCCGAGGGCCTGTTGATGCCGCGCAGGTACGCGTCGTCGTAGGCCTTGGCGTAGCCGTACACGTAGGAGCAGGCTTCGGTAACCTCCGGATCGCCACTGCTGTTTTTCGTGCAGTCACCGTAGGGATTGTGGACCGGTTTTTCGGCCGGGTAGGCATTGCTGGTGGGCCACCACGAGCCCGCCAGTCCGGGATTGGCGGTATTGACGTAGAGGGCAACCGTTGGCTGGGTGGTGGCGTTTTCTGCGCCGTCCCCGTTGGCGTCGATGGCGTTCGCCCACTTCAACTGCTCCCCGAGGCAGGGGTTCGTGGTGTTGGCCAGCCCGTTGTTGACGCCGACAATGGCGAAGACCGCGCCCTTGGGAAGCGGTTTGCTGCACTGCGGCCAGGAGACGTCGTTACCCAGCAACGATGGGCTTCCTTCGCCGGGGGAGGGCGAAGAGGCGGCCGGCGCCGCGAACACCATGCCGAAGACCAAGGCCAGGCCGAACGCCAGGGCGCAGAGCATCAGCCACGGCGCCATCGCTGAGGCGACCGCTGTTCCCGTCTCGGCTCTGTGCATTGGAGCCTCCGTCCTAGCCCGGTGGGCCGGTCATTTCAGTGTCCTCCGCGCCGATAGCGGGGGTCAAGGGAATTGCCCGGCGGTCAGAGCTATCGCATGAAGTGGGTACAGCGTGGCGCTCCGGGGGTCAACTGCGCGGTTGCATGGCAAAATAGCTCATTTGTGATATTTTTTCAGTATGACTCAGGAAACTGCTGAACACGTTGCCGCTACGCTCCGCGAGGCCCGCAGCCAGAAGGGCTGGACCCAGGGACAGCTGGCCGCCGAACTTGGAACCAGCCAAAGTGCCGTCGCACGGATGGAGCAGGGGAAGCAAAACCTGAGCCTGAAAATGATCCAACGGCTGGAGGCAATTTTCGGCCTCAGCATCGTCAAGGTGGGCACCTCCCAGATGACCCATCTCCGGGTCGAGGGCGCCCGCACGCTGTCCGGGGCGGTGGACGTGAACAGCAGCAAAAACGCCGGCGTCGCGCTGCTCTGCGCCAGCCTCATCAACCGCGGTACCACGGTCCTGCGCCGCCTGGCGCGGATTGAGGAAGTCAACCGGATCGTTGAGGTGCTGACCAGCATCGGTGTCGAGTGCACCTGGCTCAACGACACCGACCTCCAGCTCCGCCGCCCCGCCGTCCTGGATCTGGCGGCCATGGACGTGGAAGCGGCACGCCGCACGCGGAGCGTCATCATGCTGCTCGGCCCGCTCCTGGACGAGGCTGGGGAATACCACCTCCCGTATGCCGGCGGCTGCGACCTCGGCACCCGCACCGTGGAGCCGCACATGCAGGCGCTGCGCCAGTTCGGGCTTTCAGTGGAGGCTACCGCCGGTTTCTACACGGTCCAGGCCCCGCCGGAGGACACGCTGGACCGCTCCTTCGTGCTGACCGAGCGCGGTGACACGGTCACCGAGAACGCGATCATGGCAGCGGCCCACCGCCGCGGCACCACCGTGATCCGGAACGCCAGCCCCAATTACATGGTCCAGGACCTCTGCTTCTACCTGGAGATGCTGGGCGTGACCATCGAGGGCGTGGGCACCACCACCCTGAAGATCACCGGGCAGCCGCACATCGACGTCGACATTGAATATTTTCCGTCCGAGGACCCCATCGAGGCGATGAGCCTGATCACGGCCGGCATCGTCACCAACTCGGAGGTGACCATCCGCCGAGTCCCCATCGAGTTTATGGAAATTGAGCTGGCGACGCTGGAGCAGATGGGCCAGCAGCTGGAGGTGTCCGGGGAGTATATGGCCCGCAACGGCCGAACCCGCCTGGTGGATGTCACCACCAAGCCGTCCGAGCTGCGGGCGCCGGAGGACAAAATCCATCCGATGCCGTTCCCCGGCCTGAACATAGACAACCTGCCGTTCTTCGCGGTGATCGCGGCCAGCGCCGAAGGCCAGACCATGATCCACGACTGGGTGTATGAGAACCGGGCCATCTACCTCACGGAGCTGAACAGGCTGGGCGCCCAGGTGCAGTTGCTGGACCCGCACCGGATCTACGTCACAGGGCCCACCAAGTGGCGCGCGGCCGAGGTGGGTTGTCCGCCCGCACTCCGCCCGGCTGCCTGCCTGCTGCTCGCCATGCTTGCGGCCCGCGGTGTCTCCGAGCTGCGGAACATCTACGTGATCGAGCGCGGCTATGAGGACCTGGCCGAGCGGCTGAACACCATCGGCGCGAAAATCGAATACTTCCAGGACTGATGTGAACGATTCCGCTCCATCATTCGGGGCGGCTGTCTGTTGGGCTGCGGGATCCCGGGACGGCGGGCAGGTCCAGTCGAAATGATGGAGCAGGATCCGTCACCCGCGGGGACGCCCGCGTTCCAGAACAGCGCGGATTTCCTTCAGGACCATCTCCGGGCTGTTCCAGATCTGTTCAGGAGCGTAGCTCAGGACAGAGTAGCCCTGGACCTGGGCGACGTTGGACCGGCACATATCCTTGCGCCAGGCCGCACGTGAGCTGTGGAATTGGAAGCCATTGATTTCGACAATCAGCCAGCCGTCAATCAGGATGTCCACGCGGCCTACACCAGCTATCTGGACCTGCCTGCGGAACACCAGCCCTGCTGATTCGAAAAGAAGTCTGGCACTGATTTCCGGTACCGACTCGGACAAGCCGTCTGCCTTCGCCAAACGCTTCCGCGCGGTTCCGAAATACTTGGCTGTGAGTTCGGATTCGAGGAGTGCACGGGGAATCCCGTGTTGCTGCATGGCGGACTGCGCGATTGCCACAGCGTCGACTTCCGGAAGGCAGGTCAATGCGTGGATGACCGTGTCTTCAGGGCTGGCGATGGGCAGGCGCGGGTGTTGTTCGAAGCGGAGGCGACCGTGCCTGGGGCGGAATTTGCTGCGCCTGTGTCGGTTGGCAAGGTGCAGCCCACCCGGCCTGTCCTTAAGCCATAGCCCGTATAAGGACGCGCTCGAGGCGCAGGTCAGGAGCGAATCGTCGATGATTGCCTGCCTGAATTCGGGGTTCGCATCTGGTAACGCCCAGACGCCTTTCCTGGGCTGGACGGCCCCGGCCGTTTCCAGGCTCCGCACGTCGCGAGGTGAGTACCCTTCCCCCCGCAGCGTGCCAACCCGCGCCACGCCGCCCAGGGATTTCAAAAAGTCCAAAGGATCCATGGATCGAGCTAGCCACGGTTTCGTCCCCGTCTGGCCGGTGAAGCGGCGCTATGTGGACAACCCCCAACTTTTGAGGAGCTGTCCCCATTGGATTTTGCACCATCATTCGGCGGGGCCGCGATGGAGCGCCCGGCCTTCGGGGTCCTAGTTGTCCCAAAGCAGGAATGATGGAGCAGAATCGAATAGTTCGCGCTTCGTCATGATCGGCCCTAACCCGGCCAAGCACGGTGGCGTTGAAGCAGAATAGATGCATGCGAACATTCGGCGTCGAGGAAGAGCTCCTGATCGTAGATCCGGACACCGGGGCGCCGCTTGCCCTGGCCGATGCCCTGCTGTCCGGCCGGCGGCTCGCGGCCGATGACGCACCGGAGAATCCGCATGCGCTGGAGACCGAAGACAAGACCGCCTACGACGTCGACGAAATGGGCTTGAGTGCTGAGCTAAAGCTTGAGCAGATCGAGACCCAGACCCGTCCGTGCCTTGAATACTCAGAGCTGCTGCCGCAGATCCGTGCCGGACGGCTGCTCGCCGACCAGGCTGCGCGCAAGAACGGTGCCAGGGTCGCCGCGCTTGCCACGTCTCCGCTCGGATCCACCACGCACACCACCCCTGACCCGCGCTATGCGCGGATGCTGGAGCGGTTTGGCCTGACTGCGCAGGAGCAGTTGACGTGCGGCTTCCACGTCCATACCTACATCGAGTCGCCCGATGAGGGCGTAGCGGTGCTGGACAGGATCCGGGATAAGCTGGCCGTCCTGACTGCACTGAGTGCCAACTCGCCGTTCTGGAACGGGATGCCCTCGGGTTTTGAGAGCTACCGGACCCAGGCGTGGAACCGGTGGCCTACGTCCGGTCCCGCGGGCATTTACGGCACCTACTCCGCGTACCGGCGCGTGGTGACGCGCCTGCTGGACAGTGGCGTGATGCTGGACGAGGGCATGCTCTACTTCGATGCCCGCCTGTCCCGGAACCACCCCACCGTGGAGGTCCGGGTCGCCGACGTCTGCCTGCGCGCCGAGGACGCCGCCCTGATCGCGGTGCTGGTGCGGGCCATGGTCGAATCGGCCAGCAGGGAATGGCGCGACGGCGTAGACCCGGCGCCCGTCCCCACCGTCCTTCTCCGGATGGCCGCGTGGCAGGCGAGCAGCAGCGGGCTGGGTGGTGAACTGCTGGATTTCGGCACCTTCAGGCCCGCCCGCGCGGTCGACGTGGTGCGTTCGCTGGTGGATTACCTGGCCCCCGTGCTCGCCGAACAGGGAGAGCTGTCCCTGGCCCGGCAGGGCGTTGAGGACATCATCGCCCGCGGCACCGGCTCGGTGGAGCAGCGCCGGATCAGGGACTCGGTGCTGGAAAAATCACCGCCCGACGACGGCGGGCTGGCAGCGGTGGTCTCCCACGCCGTCGGCGTCACTATGCGCGGAACTTCCGGCCTGCCCGAGGTTGATGAGGCCCCGGAACTGCTAAGGGTGCGCCAGTCCTAGCCTGCCGGTGTCCGGGTCGTCCGCAACCGGAGCCGGGGGTTCTTCGTGGCGCATGAGCTGGGCGCCTACCGCGCCCTCCACCAGGTAGAAAACAAACGGCGGGATGTCGTTCGTCCCTGCCAGGATGGCGCCGAAGGCTGGAGCGCTCGCGGCCGCCGTGACGCCGGTCCAGGGTTTCAAGGGCGAAAGCAGGATGGCTGCACCCAAGGCGGCCAGCGCACCGATGTGCAGGCCCGAGTAGGTCAGGAACGGCCAGCTGGGACCCCGCCGGTACGCGAACTTTTCCAGGTCCGATGCGCGGTCCGCGAGGGCAACAATGAACAATGGTGCGCCTGCGAGAAGGGCGGCCGCTGCGCCGGTGGCGAGGGCCTTTGAGGGGCCGGATCTGATGGCCTGGGCGAACCGGACAAAGCCGATGGGTACGGCCGCGGTGCCGGCTGCCGCCAGGAACTGCCCGGCGATCCAGGGCCCACGGCTGCGTTCCAGCATCGCCAGCCGCGCTGCCGGGTCCTTCGTGGCGTGCACCATCCCCACGAAGGAAATCCCCACGCCCCAGCAGCAGCTCGCCGCAACGATGACTGCTCCGGCCTTCCGGTATGGCCTGTTCCCCTCTAGTGCGTGTGTTCCGTGCATGGCTGCCTCCCGGTCCGGCGGATGCGTTGGCCCAGCAGCAGCGCGGTGGTGAGCATGAAGCTACGCCGCCGTGCCGCCGTGGTCAACAGGTGAAAACCAGCAGGGCCAGCCATCAGGCACCGACCGCCAGGCGCACCCCCAACGCCAGCATCACGATGGCGATGAGTCCGTCCAGGACGCGCCACGATGACGGCCGGGCGAAGAACGGACGCAGGATCCGGGCCCCGAATCCCAGCGCGCTGAACCACGCGATGCTGCCGGCGATCGCTCCGGCCCCGAACCACCAGCGCAGCTCCTGGGCCTGCTGGTTGGCCACCGACCCGAGCAGCAGGACGGTATCCAGGTAGACGTGCGGGTTGAGCCAGGTCAGGGCCAGCGCAGTGGAGATGGCCGCCCCGGCGCTAAGGGCCGGATGGTGTCCCGAGGCTGTCAGTGCGCCGGGGCGAATCGCCCGCCGGGCGGCCATGGCGCCATAGCCCACCAGGAACGCGGCGCCGGCATAGCGTGCCACGTCCACTACAACCGGACTCGCTTGAATGAGTGCCCCGATGCCGGCGATGCCAGCGGCGATGAGCAGCCCGTCTGAGACACTGCAGACCAGCACGACGGCGGCCACATGCTCACCCCGGATGCCCTGCCGGAGGACAAAGGCGTTCTGGCTGCCAATGGCCACGATGAGGGCCAGTCCGGTGCCGAAGCCGAGCACGGCGGGGGCCAGAAGTTCAGTCAGTTCCATATCCTCCAACGTACGGCGGCCCCTATAATTACTCCAGCTAAATATTTTTACTTATCCTAAGGAATGCTAATGCGAACATTTCAGCTGGAGCAGCTCCGGACCTTCGCCGCTGTGGTGGAGGAAGGAACGCTTGAGGCTGCGGCCAGAAGCCTGGTTGTCACGCCCTCGGCAGTTTCCCAGCGGCTCAAGGCGATGGAGGACGCTGCCGGGCAGATCCTGCTCCAGCGGACCAATCCTGTGCGGCCAACGCCCGCCGGGGAGGCGGTCCTGCGGTTCGCCCGGCAGGTCCGGCAGCTGGAGTGGGATGCATCGCGGGAACTCGGCGACAGCGGTGACAGGGCGGGCACACCCATTCCCCTGGTGGTGAACGCCGATTCGCTGTCTACGTGGTTCCTGCCCGCGCTTGCAGGCCTTTCGCCGGAGCTTGGCGCGTTCTTTGAAGTCCACAGGGAGGACGAACAGCATTCCACGCAGCTCCTGCGCGCCGGAACGGTGATGGCCGCCGTGACCGCTACCCCGGACCCGGTCCAGGGCTGCAGCGTGGTGCCGCTGGGCGCCCTGAGATACCGCGCGGTCGCCAGCCCCGGCTATGTCCGGCGCTGGTGGCCGGACGGGCCGGACCTGACAGCCGGCAGCCTTGCCCCGGTGATGGACTTTGACCGCAAGGACGACCTCCAGGACGGGTTCTTCCGCAAGCTGACCGGAGCGGAACTGAACGCACCGCGGCACTATGTGCCGTCATCGGCAGAGTTCGCGCAGGCAATCCGCCTTGGTTTGGGGTGGGGACTGTTGCCGGAGCAGCAGTGCCTGGCCGACATCCGGAGCGGCGAACTCGTTGAGCTGGCGTCGGATGATCCTGTCGATGTGGCGTTGTACTGGCAGCGGTGGAAGATCGCCTCCCCGGTGCTCAACAAGCTCTCCGATGCAGTCCGGGAGACGGCTTCCCGGCAGCTCCGCCAACCCGGCGCCTGACCAGCCGCGCCTGATGCCCGCAACAACGGATGCATCGAGGAACGTGCCATGCCATACTCAGGCCGTGACGTCGTCGTACTCGTTCCGTGCCGAATTGTGGCTCTACCCCGGAGAAGCCGGGTGGCACTTCCTCACCCTCCCGGCGGACGTTGCCGGCGACCTCCGCGAGGAAGCAGCTGCCTTCCGGAAGGGCTTCGGCTCAGTCAAAGTCACTGCCGAAATCTCCGGCCACACGTGGCAGACGTCGGTGTTCCCGGACAGCACCAGTGGCTCCTACCTGCTGCCCGTGAAGAAGGCAGTCAGGACTGCCGTGCGCATCAGCGCCGGGGATGAAGTGGCCGTGCAGCTCGAAATTCTGCACGGGGAGCAGGCACGTAGCGCGGGACTGACTGAAGGTACCGGCTGAACTCGGCCGGGAACGCTGTCTCCAGGAGAGCTTCCTCCCGGAGCACACCGCGGTGCACTGCGCCGGAGGCAATCGGCAGGGCCGCTACTACCCAGGCGTCATGCCGCAGCAGCCCCACGCCCAGGTGCACGAGCGCCCAGCCCACGTACATCGGGTTTCGTGAGAACGCGTAGGGTCCGGACGTGACCAGGGTGTCGGGCCGGGAAAGGCGGGTGCTGCGGGCGGCAAACCAAGCCGAGCTGATGAGCGCTCCTCCGGCGGCCAGCGATGCCCCGCCTGCCATGCCCAGCAGCACGGAGGGCAGGCCGGATGCGTGGCCAAAACGCAGCGGCAGGACCCGCTGGAGGAGCACGCCGGCGGCGATTCCCGCCAGGTTCTGCTCCGGCAGCGGGATGTTGGACAGCAGCCTGCTCCAGTCCCGGGGGCTAACCATGCTCTCGCCGCCTTCCAGCTCGAACGGGCAGATATTCCCCTCAAAACGCGAACTATAGGTCATTATCTGCCAGTTCGCGCCAATCAAACCGAGGCTGTCGAACCCGGGCCGGTCAGATCTGCTTGAGGGCCTGCTCCAGGTCCCGGATGAGGTCGTCCGCGTCCTCCAGGCCTACGGACAGCCGCACCACGCCGTCGCTGAGCCCGATGGCGGCGCGGCCTTCGTTGCCCATGGCGCGGTGGGTGGTGGTGGCCGGGTGGGTAATCAGGGACTTGGCGTCGCCCAGGTTGTTGGAGATGTCGATGATCCGCAGCGCGTCCAGCAGCGCAAAGGCGGCGTCCTTGCCGGAGCGGCCGCCGGTCGTCGCAAGCTCCAGGGTGAGGACGGTGCCGCCGGCCTTCATCTGCTTGGCGGCGAGCTCATACTGCGGGTGCGATTTCAGCATGGGGTACTTGACCCAGCTGACGGCAGGCTGCTGCTCGAGCCATTCGGCCAGCCGCAGGGCGGTGGCTGAGGAGTGGTTCACGCGCAGCGCCATGGTTTCCAGGCCCTTGGTAAGTACCCAGGCGTTGAAGGCGGACAGCGACGGGCCGGTGTGGCGCATGAGCTGCTTGACCGGGCCGTCGATGAATTCCTTTGTGCCCAGGATGGCTCCGCCCATGACCCGGCCCTGGCCGTCGATGTGCTTGGTGCCGGAGTAGACAATCACGTCCGCGCCGAGCTGGCCGCAGCGCTGCAGCAGGGGTGTGGCAAAGACATTGTCGACGACGACGGTAGCGCCGGCGGCGTGCGCCAGTTCGCTGACTGCGGCGATGTCCACGATTTCCTGCATCGGGTTGGACGGCGATTCGAAGAACACCGCAGTGGTGGGCTCCGAGAGGGCGGCGCGCCACTGCTCCAAGTCCGGCCCGTCAACGAACACCGTCTCAACACCCCAGCGGGGCAGGATCTCGTTCAGGATCACAAAGCAGGAGCCGAACAGTGAGCGGGCTGCCACCACGCGGTCGCCGGCTGCCAGCAGGGCACCGAGGGCGGTGAACACGGCGGACATGCCGGACGCCGTCGCGAAGCACGCCTCGGTGCCTTCGAGCAGGCGGAGCCGTTCCTGGAACGTGGCCACGGACGGGTTGCCGTAGCGGGAGTAGACAAAACGTTCGTCCTCGCCGGTGAAGGCGCGCTCCGCTGCGGCGGCGGACTCGTAGACGAATCCGGAGTTCAGGAACACCGGTTCGGTGGTCTCCTGGAAGTTGGTGCGGTCCAGCCCGCCGCGGACTGCCTGGGTGTCAGGGCTCCAGCCGGCGGCATCTTCGTTAAAAGTCACTTAGTTCTTTCCCAGGTTGGTTGGCAGGCCGCGGTTCTTCCAGCCGTTGACGGTGCGCTCGCCGTAGCGGTCCGGCTCGCCTTCGAAGCCCTCCAGGACGTTGTAGGAGGTGAAACCGGCCTGCGTCGCGGCGATGGCGGCGGAGATGGAGCGCTGGCCCGAGCGGCAGATGAACAGGAGCTCGGTGGCGGTGTCCTCCGGCGCCTGCTGCGTCAGGTCGGTGATGAAAGCCGGGTTGGGAATACCGCCGGGGAACGTCCACTGAATGAACAGCGGATCGTTCTCGGTGGCCTTGGTGTCCGGGATACCGATGTGCGCCCATTCGCCCTCGGTGCGGACGTCCACCAGGATGGCGCCCTGCTCCAGCTTGGCCCAGGCTTCCTGCGGGGTGAGGTCTCCGGCGTAGCTCATGCGTGGCCCTCGCCGTCGAACTCGAGGTCTTCCACGGCGGTGGCGACAGCGGCGTCCGCACTGGCGATGGCGGCCGGGAGGATCAGTGCCTGCGCCACAATCACCTGGCCGCCGTTGGACGTGGCGGCCGGGCTGCCGTGCAGGACGTAGCCTTCGGCCAGGGCGGTGGAAATCCGCTCACAGAAATTACGGTCGTCCGGGCCTGTGATGAGCCGGTACGACAGTTTTTCTTCAGGGGCAGGTGCGTCAGACACGACGGATCTCCTTCTCTCACGCTTGCAGCTCGAATGGGTCGATATGCCGAGTATTCACCTGAGGCACCCCGCCGCGA
>JBKKDH010000325.1:0-4671 GCA_046708445.1 Arthrobacter sp. | reverse complement strand
CAACTGGGTGACGCGGCAACAGCTGGGATCCGCTAGCACGACCCTGATGCACGCTCCGAGTTATACGTTCATCGCCTTGGCAATCGTTTTCGGATTGCTGATTTTCGCACTGTGCCTTTCAGGGGTGCGCCGCTTCAATCTGCGGCGCGCCCTGGGCACGGTGGACGCCTCCATTTGCGTAGCTGGAAACAGCTGGCAGATGGGGGTTTGTCGTTATCAGGACAACGACCTTGAGTGGTTCCGGCTGCTCTCCCTGAGTGTCCGGCCCAAGCACAAGTTCAAGCGAAGTTCCCTGGAGCTGCTGGGCCGCCGCAAGCCGACGGAAGCAGAGGCCGTGAAGGTCCAGCCCGACGTCGTGATTGTGGAACTGCGGTATGAGGGCCAGGACCTGCGGCTGGCCATGAAGTTCGATGCCTACACCGGGCTCTCATCGTGGCTGGAAGCCGGGCCGGTCATCGGTGTAGGGACCTGGCGCTAGCCGGCGTGGACTTCGTTGCAGATGTCCGGCTGACTGACGGACCGGTATTTTGGACCGCCTGTGCACTGGGGGCGGCTGCGGCCGTCTACCTGCTGTGGCGCCCGGCAACCGCGGGACCGCGACCGTGGTGGCTGTCAGTACTTGTCTCCGTTGCCGGCGGCTTCGCCGTAGTCGGCCTGGCGCACTGGGCACTCATAGACGTCTTTTCGACTTTCCCGGAGGACTTGCCGGACGACGTCCTGCTCTGGTCGGTTCCCGCGGTCGCTGCCCTGATCCTTGCTCTGATCCGCCTGCCGCGCTCCACCAAGCGAACGCGAAGCGCCGGTTTTGTTGCTTTTTTACTCGTGCTTCTGCTGTCCGGAGTCCAGATCAACGCCTACTTTGGCCTCAACCGGACAGTCAGCGACCTCATGGGCACCGCGCTGGCACGGATCCCTGTGTTGGAGCCCGGCCTTACGCGCCAGCCGGGCGGCCCGGCCCCCGGGTCACTGGAAGGCTGGGCCCCGCAGGGGGAGCTGCCTGACGAGGGCGCCCTTCGGAAGGCAACCATCCCTGGAACGGAATCAGGGCTGGAAACACGGGAAGCCTACATCTACCTGCCGCCGGCCTATTTCGCCGCAAACCGGCCCGCCCTGCCGGTCCTGGTGCTTTTCTCCGGTCAGCCCGGCGGTCCAGCCGACTGGCTCACCGGCGGTGCGCTGAGGACACACCTGGACACGTTTGCCTCGGGCCACGGCGGCATTGCACCGGTTGTCGTGGTGGCGGACCCTAACGGGACACAGTCAGCCAACACCCTGTGCCTGGACAGCAGGATTGCCCGGGCGGACACCTACCTGTCCGTGGACCTGCCGGCATGGATCAGCACAACCCTCGATGTGGACCCCAACCACAGGCAATGGGCGGCAGGCGGATTTTCTTTCGGAGCCACCTGCGCCCTGCAGATGGGTACCCGCCACCCGGATCTGTACAGCTCCGTGCTGGCATTCTCCAGCGAACTCGAACCGGCCCTGGCCAAGGAACGGCAGAAAACCATCGATGCGGCCTACGCCGGGGACACCGCTGCCTTCGAGCGCGAGACCCCGCTGACGAGGATGAACCAGCAGCGCTTCGATGCCAGCGCAGTGTACTTCGCGGCGGGGGAGCGGGACCCCGAATTTGTTGACTACATGGACACCCTGGCCGACGCTGCCAGGAAGGCCGGCTTCACTGTTGAAGCCACACAAGTGCAGCATGCCGGCCATTCCTGGGACACACCGTCCCGGGGAATGGCGGACGGGCTGGAGTTCCTGGCCGCCCGCTGGGGTATCAGGTTATGAGTGCCGGGTCCGATGTCCGGACTGCGTCACTCGCCTGGGCCACCGTGGGCCGGCCGGCGTGGCAGCGCTCCAAGGCGCGGCTCAGCTCGATTCCCTTCACCCTGGGGGTCCTCGCGGTCTTCCTCCTGACCGGCGCCCTCACCGAAAGCTATCTGGCCGGTCCGCCGGAAACGATGCTGGACATCGCCAGCGTCAGCGGGCCCGGGCTGAAATCGGGCCTGTGGTGGTCGCTGTTTACGTCGATGTTTTTTGCCACCAACCCCTTGGCCTATCTGACGGCCTCATTGATGATCCTCCTGCTTCTGGGACTCGCCGAGCGGAAACTCGGGACACTGATGGCCGCTGTCTTCTTTGCCGCTGGCCAGTTCGGCTCAGTAACACTCTTCCTCCTGATCACCCAGGTGGCCAGGTACGCAGGCGACGGCTGGTTGGGCCTGATGACGGACAGCGGCCTCATCGGCCCTTACGCCGCCGTTCTCTCTGTTGGCCTCGCTGCGAGCGGCCGCCTCCCGGTCCTGTGGCAGCGGCGGCTGCGGACCGGGCTGGTGTCGGTTTCGCTTCTCCTTGTCCTCTATGTTGGCCATCCGGAAACGGTGATTGGATTCTTGGGGGCACTCCTTGGCCTCATCGCCGGCTGGTGGATCCAGAGCGATCACGGCCACCTTCACCGGCACCGTTCCACCGGGCGCGAAACGCGCAACCTGCTGGCCCTGACGGTCGCCGTTTTTGCCGTAGGACCCATTCTCACGGCTGTCGCGAGGACCCCAACCGGGCCCCTTGCCCTGCTGCGCGACGTGGTCCTGAATCCGCTGCCCACCCTGGGCCAGTTGGAGCTCTACTGCGGCTCCGCAGTGGAGGCGTCCTGCCTGGAGGCGGGCCGGCAGGGCTTCGCCGGACCGCTCGGGCTGGCCCTGGCGATCGTCCCTGTCATCCTGCTGCTGATCTGCGCGGACGGGATGCGCCGTGGGCGGCGGCTCGCCCTCCGCATCACGCTGGCGATCCAGTTGGCCGTCACAGCGTTGGCCACCGTCTACCTGGCGCTCTTTGCGCTGATTCCGCACTACCCGTCGCGGCCGCATATAGCGCCCATGGGGTCCGGATTCGCGCACATCCTGCCTCTCGTGGCAGTGCCCCTGCTGCTGGCTGCCGTATTGTGGGCCAACCGTCGGCAGTTCCGGGTGGAGACCGTGCCGGAAGCCCGCCGCACCCTGCTGGCTGTGTTGGGCGGCGCCTTGCTGCTTCTGGCCGGGGGCTACAGCCTGGCCTGGCTACGTGCCGGCGGAATGACCCGCGACGGCGGCCTCCTGGGACTGCTTGCTGAACTGTCACGGCAGTACCTGCCTGTCCCCATCCCCAACCTCTACCGCCGGGTGTTCGCCGACCGCGACGGCGCAGAGTCATTCATCTTCGCCTTTTCGGGCCCCGTCTTTTGGGTCATCGCCCTGGCCGGGGTCTGGTTCGTCCTCCTGGGCCGGCACCACGGCAGCGATGCCGGCTCGTCCGACAGGACGAACGTCCGCCGGCTGTTGCAGGAGGGCGGTGATTCATTGTCCTGGATGGCCTTATGGGAACCCAACATTTACTGGTTCAGCCCTGACCTTAAGGGTGCTGTTGCGTACCAGCAGCACGGAAGTGTCGCGCTTACCCTCGCTGGACCCTTCGGCGCGCCGGCGTCGCGTTCCGGCGTCGCTGAAGGCTTCCTGGCCCACTGCAGCCGGCACGCCCTTATTCCTGCCTTCTATTCCTGCGACTCCAGCCTCTGGCCGTCGCTGCAGGACCGGGGTTTCCACCGGGTGGCGGTTGCACAGGAAACAAGGCTGGCCGTGCGGGAACTGGAATTCCGCGGCAAGGAATGGCAGAACGTCAGGACCGCCCTAAACCGTGCCGCCAAAATGGGCGTCACCGCAGTTTGGGGAACCTACCACGGCCTGCCGCAGGCACTGCGAGGCCAGCTCAGTGAAGTGTCTGAGGAATGGGCGGCCGGAAAATCGGTTCCGGAAATGGGCTTCACACTCGGTGGGCTGGATGAGCTGATGGATGACGAGGTGCTGTGCTGCCTCGCCGTAGGCGGGGACGGCGCCGTGCATGGGGTGACCAGTTGGCTTCCCGTGTACGACGGCGGCGAGCTGGTCAGCCGCACGCTGGACGTTATGCGGCGCGGAGCCGGGGGCTTCCCGGGAGTCATGGAGTTCCTGATCGCCTCGGCGGTGTTGGAGCTACGAAAATCGGTGGAGGTCATTTCGCTGTCCGGATCGCCGCTGGCTCGGCGCCCGGAGGACGTACAGGGAAACGAACAGGAGTCCGGCCAGCCTGGTCCGGAGCCGGCGGAGAACCTGGTCCGCATCCTCGATGTTGTTGGCCACGCCCTCGAACCCGTTTACGGGTTCCGTTCGCTGGCGGCCTTCAAATCGCGGTTCAAGCCTGAGTACCGCACGCTGTACCTCTACTACCAGGACCCGCTGCACCTGCCGGCCATCGGCAGGGCGCTCACGCGGGCATACCTGCCGGGGCTGTCCCTGCGGCAGGGCGCCCGGCTTCTCCGCGGACTGGTGAACTGACTGGCGGCTACTCCAGGAACAAAACATTTGCGACAGTTAAGTCTTAGCCGGAATGCCGGGAAGGGCGCGTGCGCCACATTGTGTTTACACATTAAGAAAAAATGATCCCCGGCAATTACGCCGGGGATCATTAATTCGCAGGGGCCGCACAGGTGCGGCCGGCAGGCGAGGGACTAGACCAGCGTGACGCCGGTAGCCTGGGGACCCTTGGCGCCCTGACCGATTTCGAACTGAACGCGCTGGTTCTCGTCGAGGGTCTTGAAGCCACCGGTCTGGATCTCGGAGTAGTGAACGAAGACATCGCCATCGGAGTCATCCG
>JBKKDH010000324.1:0-7755 GCA_046708445.1 Arthrobacter sp. | reverse complement strand
ACGCGCAAATGGGTCCGGCCGGAGGACCTTAACGCCAATGGGACGCTGTTCGGCGGCAGCCTGCTGAAATGGATCGACGAGGAAGCGGCGATCTACGCCATCCTCCAGCTCGGCAACGGCCGCGCGGTGACCAAGTACATCTCCGAAATCAACTTCGTCAGCTCCGCCGTCCAGGGCGACCTGATCGAGATGGGCCTGACCGCCACCCGCTTCGGCCGCACCTCGCTGACGATGCGCGCCGAGGTCCGGAACATGATTACGCGCCAGAGCATCCTCACGATTGAGGAAATAGTCTTTGTGAACCTCAGCCCGTCCGGCAAGCCCGAGCCGCACGGCTATACCGAGATCACGTATGACCGGGACCGGATCCCGACGCACCACCTCACCGAGACACTCGCCCAGGACTGACGACGGCGGCACGCGCCTTCGGGCGCCGGGCCAGCGTCAGCAGCCGGTCGCGCAAGGGCTGGGCGGCTTCCGTCAGTGCCACGCGCATCAGCGCGGACGACGCCAGTCCCAGCGCCTGGGTGCGGAGCCGCCGCTGGCGATCGTATGACTTCAGTGCCTCCTCAACCGGAAGGGCATTCAAGAGTTCCGCCAGCGTGACTGCGTCCACCAATGCTTCGCAGGCTCCCCTGCCGAGGTTGGGCGTCATGGCGTGGGCTGCATCGCCGATCAGCACAACCCGGCCGCGGACAAAGGATCGCAACGGCGGCGTGGTCCAGATGCCCTGGGCTAGTGAACGCTCCGGCGTTGCCTGGGCAAGCACGTCGCGGATGGCGTGCGCGTGACCGGCGTAGCGGATCCGCGCCTGCTCAAGGGCTGACGCGACGTCGATTTCCTCCGGCCCAAGGTCGGAGCGATAGCTCGCGTACCAGTTGGTCCCTGCGGCTGCAGCGGCAATGCCAAAAAGGTCACCGCGCCCCCAGTACTCGCCGACGTGTTCCGGGTGGACAGGCACCGGAATCGTGCCCCGAACGGCAAGGTAGGGCGTGGGCCGGGCTGCAGATTTTTCCCCCCAAATGCCGCGACGCACGGCGCTGTGCACGCCGTCGGCCCCTACCACCAGGCCAGCCCCGGACGGGGCGCCGTGAGCACGGCCTGTGACCCGGCGGACGGAGTCCGGCACGGCGGCATCCAACAGGCGCAGCAGGTCCACCCTGGAAATGCCAAACATTTGGCCGCCGTTCACGGTAACCCAGGGCTCGCCCGCGGCATTGCGGATGGCTCCGCTTCCAATCACGGGGCTCACAGCACGGGCCTCAGCCAGGACGCCCACTTTTTCCAGCGCGCGCTGCGCGTTGGGCCACATGGCCAGCACTGTTCCAACCGCCGGCAGCGCCGGCCGCTTCTCGGTGACCGTCACGTCAAAGCGGTCCGGGTCCAGGCGGGAGGCCAGCGCAAGGCCGGAAATGCCGCCGCCGACAATCGAGATTGTTTCCATGGGTGCGATGTTACTACTTTTGTAGTGATTGGGAAGGGGTCAATTACACTGGGCCCATGCCGGACCGCCGCACGGAACTTATGGATGCCGCCTTGAGCATAGTGGCAGACAAGGGAATGAAAGGCCTCACCCACCGGGCCGTCGACGCGGCCGCGCAACTGGCCCAAGGGACCACCTCCAACTACTACCGGAACCGAGCTGCCTTAGTGGAAGCCGTACTGGACCGCCTGGAGCAGCTGGACGTCGCGCTCCTGGAGGACCAGGGGCGGGCCGGTCCGCCGGAGAACATTGCGGAGCTCGCAGGCCAACTGGCCGCCCTGGTGCTGGCGCTGGCCGGGCAGCACGCGGGCCTCACCCGCGCCCGGTTGGCACTTTCCCTGGACAAGCCCGAGGCGGTGACCGCCGGCCATTTCCGGCTGGTGGGCGGTCTGGAGCAGGCACTGTCCGCCTTAGGGGTGGCGGACGCAGCCGCGCGGGCTCGGGATGTGGCGGACTACGGTGACGGCGTGCTGCTTCACATGCTCACCGTCAGGCAGGACGAGCAGCCGGACGCTGCGGTGATCGCCGCGGCAATCCGGCGTCTGCTGGCGTCCTAGGGCGCACTGCCGGATTCCGCGCGACGGCGACCTGCCGGCACAGCCGGCGTCAGCCCGCCGTCGTACTTCTACACGGCGCCGGGCCAGCCGGTGTAGGCCTCGGCCAGGTAGGCCATGCCGTGCCGGGAGGAGACCACGGAGTTCAGTTCGCCGAGCTGGCGGGCACGGGAGAAGTCGTCCGCGTCCACCGGCGTGTGGAGCATGGTGGTCATCCAATAGGAGAACTGCTGGGCCTTCCACACGCGCTCCAGGGCGCGGTCGCTGAAAGTGTCCAGCAGGTGCGTGGAGCCGGAGTTGTAGTAGCTGTCCAGTCCTTCGAAGAGCACCTTGACGTCGTGGATGGCCAGGTTCAGGCCCTTGGCCCCGGTGGGCGGGACGGTGTGGGCTGCGTCGCCGGCCAGGAACAGGTTGCCGTGGCGCATGGGGGTGTGCACAAAGCTGCGGAACGGCAGGACCATCTTGTCGATGACCGGACCTTCCTTGAGCTCAAAGCCGTTGCCGTTGACCCGGCTGCGGAACTCGGCCCAGATCCGGTCATCGTCCCAGTCGGCCACGTTCTCCTTGGGATCGCACTGGAAGTACATCCGCTGCACGGTCTCGGTGCGCTGGCTGATCAGGGCGAAGCCGTTGGCGGAGTTGGCGTAGATCAGCTCATCGGCGCTGTGCGGGGCTTCGGCCAGGATGCCGAACCAGGCGAACGGGTATTCGTGGAAATACCACTTCCGGTGGGCCTCCGGGATCTGGAAGCGGCAGTGGCTGCGGGAACCGTCCGCGCCCACCACGAAGTCGGCCTGGATCTCGTACTCGACACCGTCGGCGTCCGTGAACCAGACCTTGGGCTTGCCTCCGAGGTCATGCACCGTGGTGTCGGTGACGCTGTAACGGACGTCGCCGCCGTCGGCCTTCCTGCGGGCGGCGAGATCCATGAAGACGTCCGTCTGCGGGTAGAGCCAGACGGACTCCCCCACAAGATCCTTGAAATCGATGCGGTGGCTTTCGCCGTTGAACCGCAGCTCAATGCCGTCATGCCGGTCGCCGTCACGCAGGACCCGGTCCGAGACTCCGCTGTCCACGAGCAGGTTGACGGTGCCGTGCTCCAGGATGCCGGCGCGGACGGTTTCGGAGATGTCCTTGTGGCTGCGGACCTCGACCACGGTGGAGTCGATGCCGGCCTTGGCCAGCAGATGGGAGAGCATCAGGCCGGCCGGGCCGGCGCCCATGATGGCCACCTGGGTGGTGATGATTTTACGTGCTGCCATGGCTGCTTCTCGCTTCGTTGCGGGGCTCTTGCTCGTGGGAGAGCCTGTGTGGGGGTCTGGATTTCAGTGTGCAGCGGGATGCCTGAGCGGCGTTACACTGATTCCATTCAACGGAAGGTGGGAATCAGCTTCCAGAGTCGCCCAGCCGGCGGGCGATGCCCCGCGCGGCGGTCTGCAGCGCAGGAACCAGGGCCTGCAGGCGCATCTCCCGGAGGGGGACCACGACGCCGAGCGCGGCCACCGCGCCCCGCCTCCCGTCAAGGACGGGGACGGCAATGCCCCACGTGTCCGGATCCACGACTCCAGCCAGCTGCGCGAAGCCCTGCAGGGCAGTTTCGCTGAGCAGGCCACGCACGGTATCCCTGGTAATCCTCCCGGCCGGGTCCGCGAACTGGTCCAGATATTCAGCCTGCAGCGTCTTCCCCTGGTGGGCCATCAGTGCGAGCCCGACGGAAGAAACGTGTACAGGCATTCGTCCGGCCACTTTGGCCCGGTTGGCCACGGATCCGCGGTGGGACAGCCGTTCCACAAACAGCGCCTCCCAGCCGTCCAGGACCGCCAGGTTCACGTTCTGGTTCAGGACCTGCTGGATGTCCTCCATGAACGGCATGGCGGCCTGCCGCAGCGCCAACGTGGGCGAATTGCGGTTCACCAGCTCCCAGAGACGCAGCCCCAGGCGGACCGTTCCGCCGGCTCCGGTCTCGAGCAGGCCGTGCGCGGCGAGCTGCCTGACCAGCCGATGGGCCGTGGTGAGCGGAAGCCCCGCCCGGGCGGCCAGGTCCGAAAGCTGGAGGCTGCTGACGCCTTCGGGGAACGCGGAAATTACCCGGACCACACGATCCACCACTGAGTCACCAGAGACTGAATTGGCCATGATCCATCGCTTCCATTGAATGGTTTAGCTTGTCCCAGAATACCCCTATACGGCTTGCGTCAGCGGCACAGCCGGCGCACCTTCCGCACCCAGCCAGGTGCCGCCGTCGGGCAGTTCCGGAACCCCGGGGGAAATAACCGGGCGTCACCCCCGGCGCAGCCGCCTCCAGAGCGTGGGTGCCACCACCACGGCAATGCCTACGGCGGCCCCGATGACGGTTTCGATGATGCGGTCCCGGAGCAGGATTGCCGGAGAAGCCGGAACCACCAGCAGCGTGGAGATCAGGGCCAGCGGCGTGATGAAGACCTGCGCCAGGAGGTATTGGCGGATGATGAACATCTCGGCGCCGAACTGGCACAGCGCCATGACCAGCACGGTCTGCCACGGTTCGAGGCCCGGCAAGAGGATCCCTGCCAGCACCACCAGGCCCAGGACCGTGCCGATGATTCTCTGCACGCCGCGGCGGACACGGTGCCGGGTGGTGTGGCCTACCAGGGGAACGACGGCGGCCACCATGGCCCAGTAGTTGTGCCCGAATCCCAGCCACTGCCCCGCCCACGTGGCGAGAGAACCGGCAAGCCCGGCAGCCACCAGGTAGCCGGCGCCTTCCAGCCACGCCGCCCGTCGCTCATCGGGGGTGCGGCGGAGCGGGCGAGGCCGGAGCCAGGGCGTGCGGTGGCTGGGCAGCACCCTGGACGAGAAGCCGATCAGCAGGCAGAAGGCTGTGACGAGCACGGCCACCAGCATGCCTTCCCAGAGCGGCGGCTGGTTCGGAATGGAGGCGATGGCCGCGAAGGCGAAGATGTGGAAGAGAGATCCCGCGGGCCGGAGCCGGAACCACGAGATGGCGACAGAACAGCCGCCAGCCACCAGCGTGGTGGCCAGGACCAGGAGCCAGGTGGTGCCGGACTCATCCAGCCCCAGCACACCGCCTGCACGGGCGGCGAGCGACGCGAGCAGGACGACCAGCAGCATGAGCAGCCCTGCCCGGAGTTGGAGGACAAAACGTGTGCCGTGCGGTTCGCCGCGGCCGTAGATTCCAGTGAACGCGCCGAAGGAGGCGAAGATCGCGAGGTCCAGGCGGCCCAGCAGCACCAGCGTGAGGAGCGGAACAAACACGCCCACGGCACACCGGAAAGCCGGGTGGTGGTCCTTGTTGCCCGGAGCAATGCTGAACATCTCAGCGATCATCCTCACGTGGGTAGGGCGCCTTCCTGCAGTCTGCATCTGACGGGCGGCCGCACTGACGTCCACGTAAATCCTATGTTGCGGACCGTTCCCACGATCGGAACGGCGGGGCAACACCCCCGAAACAGCACCACGTGATCCTTGAGACATGAAGCCCACCGCAAGCAGCCCTGCCGCGGCTGATTTGAGCTGCGAAGTCTGCGGCCTGATGCCGGAACCCACCAAAACCCGCCTCACGGTGGCGAATATCGCCGTCATGCTTCCCATCGAACTTCTCGTCCACGCCCTGGTGGTGGGGACGCATCTGCCCTATCTGGCCAAGGTGCTGGTGCTCACCCTCACGGCCACCGTCCTGGTGATCTGGGTGGCCGAGCCGTCCGCTGCGCGTGTCCTGCGGGGCTGGCTGCACGCACCCGCCCTGCGCCATCGCCGTCAGTTGGGGAAGGCTCCATCGCTGTGGCGGGCCCGCACGGTGCTGCAAGACCAACCGGGCTCGCTGCAGAAAATCACCAAGTCGTTGGCCCGCCTGAATACCAACATCCTGAGCATCCACGTCCATCCTGTGGCTGGAGGCGTGCTGGACGAGTTTGTGCTCTCCGCGCCCGGAAACCTGAGCGAACGCCAGCTGCTGGAGGCACTGCACGACGGCGGCGGCTCCCGCTCCCATGTGTGGCCCACCACGGCACTGGCCATGGCGGACGGCCAGACCAAGGCGCTGAGCCTGGCGGCCAGGATCGCAGACGCCCCGGACGAACTGCCGCTGGCCGTGGCCGAACTGCTGCGCGCACGCATCCTCACGCCGTCGGAGGCTGTCCTGGAAAAGCACGACGCCGGGACGCGCCTGAAGATCCCCACGGCATGGCACGGACCCCTCACGTTCGTCCGTCCCGGCGAGCCGTTCACGCCCGCCGAGTCTGCCCGCGCGCACCGGCTCGCGGAGCTCGCCGAGATCCTGGCCCATCGGCCCGCAGCCAGCAGCAAGCGCTAGCCGGCCAGTCACAATCCGTATTTAAGGCCCGCACCGGCGCAATTGCAGAAAACCCTTGACAGTGGCGCGGGTCACTTCTATCTTTATTTTTGGGATCCCAAAACGGGATCCCAAATGCTAGACACTTCCGGATTTCCTCAATGCGCAATCCGAAGCCTCACTCTTTAAGCTCCCGCCCACCCCGCGGGCCTTAACTTTCCACATCCCCCATCTCTCCGTTCCCCATCCGTAACTTCCCCGTGAAGGAGAAGCTGTGTCCATTCCGAACACCGAAACAGCACCCGCTGACGGCACCATGAATCCCGCGACCGGCGACGAACCGCAGAAAGACGGCGTGCAACGGCGCACCACCGTCCGCTGGAAGCTTTTCCTGCTGCTGCTCGTCCTGGTTGCTGTCAACTACATCGACCGGGGCTCCATCTCGGTGGCCCTGCCCATTATCCAAAAGGAATTTAATCTCGCCCCTGAGCTTGTGGGCCTCCTGCTCTCGGCTTTCTTCTGGACCTATGCCCTCATGCAGATCCCGGTCGGCTGGCTGATCGACAAGTTCGGGCCGCGCAAGGTCATGACCGCCTCCTGCGTCGGCTGGGGTGCGGCCACGGCGGCATCCGGCCTGGCCGGCGGCTTCCTGAGCATGTTCATCGCACGCCTTGGCATCGGCGTCACCGAAGCCGGCGTTATGCCAGCAGGCGGGAAGCTCAACGCCATCTGGATGCACAAGTCCGAACGCGGGCGCGGCGCCACCATCCTTGACGCCGGAGCTCCCCTCGGCGCCGGCCTGGGCGGCATCCTCATCGCGGGGCTCATCGCCTCCACGGGAAGCTGGCGCACCGCCTTCATCATTGCCGGCGCCGCAACGGTCCTGATGGGCCTGGCCGTATGGTGGTACGTCCGGGACAATCCGCGCCAGCACCGAGGCGTCAACGCTGCCGAAGCCGACTACATCGAGGCCTCCCACGCCGCGGAAGATGCCGAAGCCGCCGCGGAAGGCGCCAAAGGCAAGCGTGCCCTGCTCCCCTACCTGAAATTCCGCTCCTTCTGGGCTATGTGCCTCGGCTGGCTGGGCTTCAACGGGGTGTTCTACGGCCTCCTCACCTGGGGACCGCTCTACCTCGCCCAGGCCAAGGGCTTTGACCTGAAGACCATCGGCTGGTCCACCTTCGTCATCTTTGGCGCCGGCTTCGTCGGGGAAATCCTGGGCGGCCATATCGCTGACAAATGGCGCAACTCCGGCGCCTCCGCAAACCTGGTGATGCGCACCCTGTTGGGCATCTCCAGCGTCGTGGTGATTGGCGGCCTGGTGGGCGTCACCATCGTGGCGGATCCGACGACGGCGGTCGTACTGCTGTCCGTGGTCATGTTCTTCCTCCGCTGGGTGGGCCTCTTCTGGAGCATCCCCTCCATCC
>JBKKDH010000323.1:0-4353 GCA_046708445.1 Arthrobacter sp. | reverse complement strand
ACGGCAGCTCCATCAGCGCCAACTTCAAGCTGAAGTAGGTACTAAACAAACAGCAGGGCCCGGCCGCGAGGCCGGGCCCTGCTGTTTCCCCGGTAGGCGTGCATCCCGGGCCGGCCTCGGCACGGTGTGGGCCATCCCACCGCAGCCCGCAGAAATAACCCGGGCGCCGCCGTCGTTGTCCACAGTGTGCCCGCCGCAACCCGGCCGGCCCACCCTACGCAACGCATTGAAAGGCCGGCACCGACGTGACTCTTCCCCTCTCCATTCTTGACCTGGCAACCATCGGCAGGGGCCAGAGCGCGGCGGAGAGTTTCGCGGGCAGCGTGGCCATGGCGCAGCGCGCCGAGGAGTTGGGCTACCGCCGGATCTGGTATGCCGAGCACCACAACATGTCCTCCATCGCCTCCTCGGCCACGAGCGTGCTGATTGCCCACGTGGCAGCGCACACGAACACGATCAGGCTGGGAGCCGGCGGCATCATGCTGCCCAACCACTCGCCGCTGACCATCGCCGAGCAGTTCGGCACCCTGGAGACGCTGCACCCCGGCCGGATTGACCTTGGCCTGGGCCGAGCCCCCGGCAGTGACCAAAACACCATGCGCGCACTGCGCCGGGACCCGATGTCCGCCGACAGCTTCCCGCAGGACGTCCTCGAGCTTCAGGGCTACCTCACCGGTCCCACCCGGATCCAGGGCGTGGAAGCCACCCCGGGCAAGGGCACCAACATGCCGCTGTACATCCTCGGTTCCTCGCTGTTCGGTGCGCGGCTCGCTGCCCAGCTGGGCCTGCCTTACGCGTTCGCCTCGCACTTCGCGCCCAGCGCCCTGCAGGATGCCGTGGCCGTCTACCGTCGGGAATTCAAGCCGTCGGTGCAGCTGGACGCACCCCACGTGATCGCCGGAGTCAACGTCATTGCCGCGGACAGTACAGCCGAGGCGCAGGCAACGTTGCAGGCCACCAAGCGTGCCCGCGTGTCCCTGTTTTTTGGCGGCGGACGCGAATTCACCGACGACGAGGCCGACATGATCCTGGACTCCCCACAGGGCCAGCACGTCTCGCGGATGATGACCTACTCCGCCGTGGGAACCCCGGATGCGGTGATCGAATACCTGGACGAGTTTGGTAAGCACGCCGACGCCGACGAATTGATCGTCGCGCACCAGAGCACCGGCGCCGAGGCCCGGATCCGCTCCGTGGAGCTGCTGGCGCAGGCCGCCGGCCTGGCACGGGTGTAGGCGGCAACTCCCGCTGCGCGGACCCTTACCCATTTGCGCGACTTTACACAGCGGCAATCAGCGGGACGTTCGGGCGAAACCGCACGGGCGGAGAATGAAAATTGCCCCCTCTGGAACTCCATCCGGACTTCCGGGGAGGGGCACCACCCGGAAGCCCGCCAGGTAATCCTGCGGCTGTTTTTCCGGGCCGGGTTCTGCTTGAAGGGTTACGCATGCCTACTCCGTTGAACCAGAGCGTGGCGGATTCCGCGCTGCTGACCAGGTCACTTCCGCTGGGCCTGCTCCGGGCGTTTGTCCAGTCGGACGCCGCGGACGAAGGCTTCACCCCCAGCCTGCTGGCGGAACTCAAGGTGCTGGCCCGCGTCCCCGGGCTGCTGGTGGCCTGCAACTACGGTGGAACGCTGTGCGACGCCGAAGGCATCTCCACCGAAAAGCTGCCGCTGGGCAGCGCCGCAATCGCGCTCCGCGCCCTGGCCGCCCTACCCAACACCCACGCCGCTGTCGTCTCCGGGCGTTCGCTCCGCGACCTCGCCGCGGTGTCCCGGCTGCCCGCGGAAGTGCACCTGATCGGATCTCACGGAGCAGAGACGGACATGGGTTTCGCCCACGTCCAGAGCCTTGCCACCGAGGCCACCCTGCAGAAGGTCAGCACCGCCTTGTCCGAGGCTGTGGGCTTCCAAAAAGGCATCTGGATCGAGCGGAAGCCCGTTGCAGTCTCCGTGCACACCCGGCCCGCCGCGCCGGACGTCGTGGAGACCGTGACGGAGACGGCGCGGGAGATCGCCAGGGCCCACGGGATGTTCTTCATCATCGACGGCTCAGTGCTGGACCTGTCGATCGTGGAACCGTCCAAGGCGGATGCCCTGGAAACCCTCAGGTCCCGGCTGGGAGCCAGCGCGGCGTTGTACGCTGGGGACGCCTACAGCGATGAGCTGGCGATTGCCACCCTCCGCGGTCCGGACATGGGCTTGCGCGTGGGTCCGGGGGAGACGCGGGCGGCGCACCGGCTGCGGGATCCGGAGTCCTTTGCCAGGGTCCTGGCCATCCTCTTCGAACTCCGGCGTGCCTGGCTCTTCGGCGAGGACGCCGTGGGACTCGAGCGGCACTCAATGATCGGCAATGGAGCCTCCACCGCATTGCTCACCCCGGATGCCAAGATCTGCTGGATGAGCCATCCGCTGCCGGACTCAGGATCGCTGTTCGCCCACATCCTGGGCGGGGACGCCGCCGGCCACTTCTCCGTGGAGCCGCTGAAAACCTCGCAGGTGCTGGGCCAGCGCTACGTGGACAGCACCATGATCGTCGAAACCCGGTGGGCCGACGTCACCGTGACGGACTACCTGGAACCGGCGCCGGAAGGCATCACCAGCCTGGTCCGCGTGCTGTCCGGCACCGGTGCCGCCAAGATCGTGTTCGCACCCCGGCCGGACTACGCCAACGCCCCGTTCAGCATGGAGGCCCGCGGCGACGAACTGCACGTGGTGGGAACGTCGGATCCGATCTTCCTTTTTGCCCCCGGCGTCAGCTTCACCATCACCTCGGACGGCCGCCACGCCACCGCCACCGCGTCAGTCAACCTGCAGGACGGTCCGGTGGTCCTTAACCTGCGCTGCGGTGACACCGAGCCTGCGGTGGAGCACCCCGGCGGGGAGAATGACCGGCGGGCCTGGGTGGCGCTCCACTCCCGCCAGTGGGTGCAGGACCTGGAGCTGCCCTCGGTGAAGCCGTCACTGGTCCGCCGCTCAGCCCTGGTGCTCCGCGCACTGGTGCACGAGCCCACCGGCGCCGTGCTGGCCGCGCCCACCACCTCCCTGCCCGAAGGAATCGGGGGGACGAGGAACTGGGACTACCGGTACTGCTGGCTGAGGGACGGGTCCATGACGGTGAACGCGCTCGTGGACCTTGGCTCCACGGCGGAGGCGGCGGGCTTCCTCGGCTGGCTCAGCCGGATCCTCGAGCATGCGCCGGGCCCGGAATGGCTGCATCCGCTGTATTCCGTCACGGGGGCGCCGCTTTCCACGGAGGCGGTCATCGACAGCCTGCCCGGGTACGCCGGCTCCCGCCCTGTCCGGATCGGAAACGCCGCCGACCACCAGGTCCAGCTGGACGTCTTCGGCCCCATCGCCGAGCTCATCCACGCGCTCAGTGAACGGACCGGTGTGCTCCAGGACGAGCACTGGGAGCTGATGGTGCAGATGGCCTCCGCCGTGCTGGCCCGCTGGCATGAGCCCGACCACGGCATCTGGGAAGCCCGCCGTCCGCCGCGCCACCATGTCTACACGAAAGTGATGTGCTGGGTGACGCTGGACCGTGCACTCCGCACAGCCGCACGGCACGGCAGGGCGCCGGAACCGTCATGGGAGCCCACGGCGCAGACCATCCGTGAGGAGGTCCTGCGCGAGGGGTGGGACGACTCCGCGAAGTCCTACACAGTGGCCTACGACAGCCCCGATCTCGATGCCGCCGTCCTGCACATCGGGCTGTCCGGCATGCTGGACGTCCACGACCAGCGCTTCCTGGACACCGTCACGGCGGTGGAACGCGAACTCCGCGTCGGGCCAACCGTCTTCCGGTACAGGTACGACGACGGCCTGCCGGGCCTGGAGGGCGGGTTCCACATCTGCACCACCTGGCTCATCGAGGCGTACGTTGCGGTGGGCAGGATCGAGGAGGCATGGGACCTGTTCGACCAGCTGGTGAACCTGTTCGGGCCCACCGGGCTGCTGCCCGAAGAGTACGATCCCGGCACGGAGACCCACCTCGGCAACCACCCGCAGGCCTACTCCCACCTGGGCTTCATCCGTTGCGCCCGGCTCCTGGACCAGCACCAGGCGGGGGCCAGGGTTCCGTAGCACTTCTGCGCGAACGTACACTTGCGGCCCTCGTGGCAGGGCCCCAAGTGTACGCTCGCGCGATGCGGTGCGAACCGTTCCAGGCGGGGACGGGGCTGTCAGCGGGCGGCGGAGAAGATCTGAGGCGCCGGCCGCGTGCCGGTGGCCAGGTCCGCGAGGATCCGCCCCACCACGGGCGTGAACTTGAAGCCGTGCCCTGAGAAGCCGGCTCCGATGACTACGGGGCCGATTCGGTCAAGGACGAAGTCCTCATCCGGCGTGGTGGT
>JBKKDH010000322.1:0-5126 GCA_046708445.1 Arthrobacter sp. | reverse complement strand
GTCAGGGCCAAGATGCCGGCAGTTGCTGCCGGGAGTAGGAATTTACGGGTTTTCATGCTTGAGGCTCCTCGCTGAGTGACAAGTAAGTCGACAGTGCGGTTGATGTGGTGACCATCACACTAGTAACGTTGCGGGAAGAAATGCAAGCGTTTACATCAAAAAGTTACCTGAGAGGAACCAAATGCACCACTCACCCGTTCCCACCCCCGCCTCGAGGGTAAAGTCATGGTGGGCAAGCGCCGCCGTCTATCAGGTCTATCCCCGCTCCTTCGCTGACGGCAACGGGGACGGAATGGGTGATCTCCGCGGGATGACGGCCCGTTTGCCCTATCTGCAGCGGCTGGGAGTGGACGCCGTCTGGCTGTCGCCGTTCTACAAGTCACCGCAGGCGGACGGCGGCTATGACGTCGCCGACTACCGCCAGGTTGACCCGCTTTTCGGAACACTGGCCGATTTCGACGCTATGTTACGAATTGCTCACGGCCTCGGCCTGAAGGTCATCGTTGACCTCGTTCCGAACCACACCTCGGACGAACATGTGTGGTTCCAGGAAGCCCTGGCCTCCACTCCGGGCTCCCGCGAGCGGGACCGCTACATGTTCCGGGCGGGCAAGGACGAGGTGCCGGGCTCTGGCGACGGAAACCTTGCCCCCAACAACTGGCGCTCCATCTTCGGCGGCCCCGCCTGGAGCAGGGTGATCGAAGCGGACGGCACCCCCGGCGAGTGGTACCTTCACCTTTTCGACACCAAACAGCCTGACCTGAACTGGGACAACGCCGAGGTCCGGGAGGAAATGCGCTCCGTGATGCGCTTCTGGCTGGACCGCGGCGTGGACGGCTTCCGCGTGGATGTTGCCCACGGCATGGTCAAGGAAGCCGGCCTGCCGGACTGGGACGGCGTGGCGGCCATGGTGGAAGGCACGGTGGAACAGGCGCCGGGCCCCGGACACACGCCGCCAGGGGACGCTCCCGGCGCGCATACCGACGCGCAGGAACCGCACCGCGCGGTATCGCCGGTGTACCCGCCGTCGCCGTTCTTTGACCAGGAGGGGGTGCACGACATTTACCGGGACTGGAACCGGGTGCTGGCCGCCTACGATGGCGACCGGATGATGGTGGCCGAGGCGTGGGTGGAACCCGCGGAACGGCTGGCCCGGTATGTCCGCAAGGACGAAATGCAGCAGGCGTTCAACTTCGATTTCCTCCTGGCCGGCTGGGACGCCGGGCGCATGGCGGACGCCATCGAAGCTTCGCTCCTGGCCGCGGCTTCCGTGGAGGCGCCGTCCACGTGGGTCCTGAGCAACCATGACACCGTGCGCCACACCACGCGGTTCGGGCTGAAGGATCCCACCACGTTCCCCAAGGGCATCGGGGCCCGCGACGAACAGCCGGACGCTGTTTTGGGACTGCAGCGGGCCCGTGCCGCCACGCTGGTCGCGTTCGCGCTGCCGGGTTCCGTCTACCTGTACCAGGGCGAGGAACTGGGACTTCCCGAGCACACCGCCCTCCCGGACGAAGCCCGGCAGGATCCAACGTTCTTCCGCACTCAGGGCGTGGAGATCGGCCGTGACGGCTGCCGTGTGCCTCTTCCGTGGAAAGCGGATGCGCCGGGTTACGGTTTCGCCGAGGCGTTCACCGGGGGCATCGGGGGCACCGCAAACGCAACGCCCGACGCCGGCACTGGCGGCCGTGTGCCCTCGGCACCAAGGCTGCCCCAGCCGGAGTCCTTCCGGTACCTTGCTGCAGACCGGCAGGACGGTGTCGCGGGTTCCACGCTGGAGCTCTACCGTTCGGCACTGGCGGTCCGGTCCGCCCACGGGCTCGGATCCGGATCCTTCCAATGGGCGGACGCCCATCAGCCGGAGGATGGCGTCCTGGCGTTCCACAACGGCGACGTACTGGTCCTGTGCAATCTGGGGGCAGCCGCAGTCCCGGTACCCGCGGGGTTCACGGTGTCGCTGACCACCGCACCGGCGGCTGGTTCAGTGGCCGAAGTCCCGCCGAACTGCAGCGTTTACCTGACCCGCTGAGTGTCAGCGGACCCGTTCGGCCCGGCCGAAGCGCGTCCGCGCACCGGCGCCAATGTGGATCAGCACCGGCGTGGGTTGGCCAACCACCGCGTCCAGGGCCTCGACCAGGGTTGCGACTTCGGCCGCCAGCAGATGCGGGGCGACGCCCTGGCGCGGGAGGAGCCGGACCTTCAGGGCAGGGCTGCCGTTGACGGCGTAGGTAGCGACGGTGGCGCCCGCCAGGTCCGGACGTTCCCCGAGGGCGTGTTTGAGTGCCTGCTCGGCCACCCCTCCGCCGATCCGCACGTCGCCGGCGACGTCCCCGGCGTCGTCGTCTGAAACGAGCATGTTGGTGCGCCCTTTGCCCTGCTGGGCCACCCAGGCGACCATCAGCCCCATCAGCAGCAGGGTCACCAACACCAGCACGATCCAGAGCCAGCTCTCCGGCCGGCCGGGGAACCGGGTGTTATTGAAGGCTTGGTTAAGTCCCTGCCAGGCGTCCACCGACCACGAATGCCACCACGTGGCGACGGCCGGAACGGTGGCCAGCAGGAGCAGGAAGAGGCCAACAGCGAGCAGTTTGATGCCCAGGATCCCCACCAGGATCCGGTTGAGCAGGACGGGTGTGCTTGTCACGCGCCGATCACCCCTGCCTCTGCCAGGTTGACCCGGACCTCGGGAACCGGAACCAGCGCCATCTCGCCGAGTTCGACTTGAACGGCTTCAAGGATTGCTGCCGCATCCACCGGCACGCCGGAGGTGGGGCGGACGTTCACGACGATCTGGCGCCGGGACACCACCACCATGACCTGTTCCGGGGTGACGTTGGCGGCGAGCCGGGCACGGCGGGCCAGTGCGGACGCTATGACTTCGTCGTCCACCACCACCGCCGGGCTGACCCAGCCATCCCCGTGGCCGTTGAGAACATGCCGGGCACGGCGGCCGGGAAGGACCGCGTTCAGAAGGAAGAACAGGCCGATCATTGCCAGCACGGCACCCAGGGCGCCCAGCAGCAGCGGCGAAATTCCGGAAGGCAGTGCCACGAGGCGTTCCGCCGCCGTCTGGGGTTCGATCAGCCAGGCAGGCTGGCCAATGGCGTGGACGGCTGACTCCAGGAGGCCATAGGCGCACAGCACAACGACGAGGACCGCGGCCAGCGTTGCCACCACAGCGCGGGAGGAGTGGGTCTCCCGATAGAGGATTCTCTGCTTGTCCGGTTGCTTGTCCGGTTGGCTCATTTCACCCGCCCGCCTTCACTGATCCGGGCTCCGCTGATCCGGATATCCACCCGGCTCAGCCGGGCGCCGCTGAGTGCCGTCACGGTGGCCAGGATCCGGGCCTTCGCGGCGACGGTCCGGTCCCAGATGGACCCTCCGAAGGCTGCCACCCTGCCGGCATCGGCAGCAACTGCCTTCAGCGGCGGGATATTGATGGGCGCCACAAGGGCCAAGGCCAGCAGCCCGTCGTCGTCGGACCAGTCCGCACGGACGTCCTGTGCCGGAACGCCCAGCGCTTCTGCTGCCGCAGCCTTCGCCAGGCTGGTCAGGGCCTGCGTGCTGATGCGGTTGTGGCCGGCATATACCTGGCCTTGAAGGGCCGGTGCAGGCGAACTCATGACGATGAGCGCCGGCCGATGATGGCATCCAGGACGCCGCGCAGGTCCAGTTTCCCTTCCGCAGCGCGGCCCAGCAGGGCTCCAATACCCATAAACAGCAGCGACACCAGGAAGCCCCACAGCCCGAACTGGAAGGACATAAACGCCACGAAGGCCCCCATACCGATTCCCACAACGGTCAGATTCACAGGAGGGCCTCTCTTTCTGCGGTGGCCGGACCTGACGGTTTAACAGGCGGGGCCACATAGACATCGGTGATTTCGACGTTCACTTCAATGACCTGCAGGCCTACCAGCTCTTCGACTGCCCGGTACACGGAGGACCGGACCTGGTCAGCCAGTGAATGGAGCGGCGCGCCATAGGTTGCCACGAGGCTGATGTCCACCGCGACCTGGGTCTCGCCGACCTCGGCGTGCACTCCGGCCGAGTGGTCGGAACTGCCGACGGCGTCCCGGATGGCGCCGAGGGCGCGCGACGGCCCGGAGCCGAGCGAGTAGACCCCCGGGACTGCGCGGGCGGCGATGCCGGCAACCTTCGCAACGGCAGTTTCAGAAATGACGGTCCGGCCGTGGCCGGGCACCAAATTTCCGGCGCTATGTTTTTGGACGCCCGCATCGGGTTGTGGGTTCTGGTATTCCATCAGGCACTCCCCCTTCTGTTGAACCCAACCCTATCCCCTGCCTGCGGCTTAAAGGCAGGAGGCGGGGACGCCCGGCCATGCCGGACATCCCCGCCCCCGTCTGCGGAAGGTTCTAAATCAGCTTCCGCTAGGCGCGGGTCACTTGTAGTGGCCCTCTCCGCCGACGCGGAGGTTGGTGGGCAGGTAGCCGAACGGGCCGAGGCCGTTCTGGCCGAAGCTGCGGTCCACCTGGGAGATGCCGTTCTGGAAGTTGATCTTGACCGTCGGCGACAGGGATCCGCCGCGGACGCCGTTGACGTTGTCGATGAAGGACTGCACCAGGCCACCGGGCTGCACGTAGTGCGAATAGGCCTGGAACTGGCGGCCGTTCTGGTTCGGCGTGGGCGCCTCCGGGGACTCGGACGGGAGGTTCAGGTCCGTCGGGGAACCCAGGGCCAGGCCGCTGTTGTTCATCGGCTGGTAGTCGGAACGGACGCCGTCGCCGACGAAGCCGTACACACCATCGGGGCCGCGCATGCCTGCCGCGTAGGTGAACTGGTGGCTGATGGTGAACAGGTAGTACTTGTTCTTGCCGTTTTCGTTCTGGATGAAGATCTGCGGACGCTCAGTCTGGTCGTTGACGCAGTTCGCGGACAGGATCGGCGGCAGGAAGGACCACTTGGTCAGGTCCTTGTTGTCCGCCACGGCCAGGCCGACGTTGGCTGTCTGGTAGTAGGCGCCTGAGCTGTTGACCTCTTTCAGGTTTTCCGCGTTGGGGTCTCCCGGCTGGTAGCCCAGGTCTTCCTCCTCGCAGCGGTAATCGCCACGGGTGCCGCCGGTGTTGCCTTCGAAGACCATAAAGGTCTTGCCGGGGTGGGCCGGGT
>JBKKDH010000321.1:0-2690 GCA_046708445.1 Arthrobacter sp. | reverse complement strand
CGACGCCTTCGGTAACCCGCGCGAGATCCGCAACGGCATCTGCATGCACGAGGAGGACTGGGGCATCCTGTCCAAGCACAGCGACCTCTGGACCGGCATCAACTACACCCGCCGCAACCGCCGCCTGGTGATCTCCTTCTTCACCACCATCGGCAACTACGACTACGGCTTCTACTGGTACCTCTACCTCGACGGGACCATCGAGTTCGAAGCCAAGGCCACCGGCGTCGTCTTCACCAGTGCCTTCCCGGAGGGCGGTTCGGACAACATCTCCCAGCTGGCACCGGGCCTGGGGGCGCCGTTCCACCAGCACCTCTTCAGCGCCCGCCTGGACATGGCCATTGACGGATTCACCAACCGGGTCGAGGAAGAGGACGTAGTGCGCCAGCCCATGGGGGAGGGAAACGAACGGGGCAACGCCTTCTCCCGCAAGCGCACCGTTCTCACCAAAGAGTCCGAAGCCGTCCGCGAAGCCGACGCCCGCAGCGGCCGGACCTGGATCATCTCCAACCCGGAATCCCGCAACCGGCTCGGCGAGGCCGTGGGCTACAAGCTCCACTCCCAAAACCAGCCCACCCTGCTTGCAGACCCGGACTCGTCCATCGCACGGCGCGCAGCCTTCGCCACCAGGGACCTCTGGGTCACCCGTTACGCCGACAACGAGCGCTACCCCACGGGCGACTTCGTGAACCAGCACCCCGGCGGAGCGGGGCTTCCGGCCTACGTTGCCCAGGACCGGGAGATCAACGGCCAGGACATCGTCGTCTGGCACACTTTCGGGCTCACGCATTTCCCACGGGTGGAGGACTGGCCGATCATGCCGGTGGACACGGTGGGCTTCAAGCTGCGCCCGGAAGGCTTCTTCGACCGCAGCCCGGTCCTGGACGTGCCCGCCAGTTCCGGCGGGTCAAGCGCGGCCGGCAGCTGCCATCGCGATCCCGGCGCCGGCTCCGCCAGCTGCCACGGCTAGGAAATCCCATGACCTTGACACGACGGGCCCGCAATCGCGGGCCCGTCCTGCATCCGCGCTTGTGCGCCGTAGTTGTGGCAGCTTCCAGTGCCGTGCATGTCTGGCTTGCCTTCCAAAACCAGCACGGCGCATGGTTGAGCGTCCTCATGCTGGCGCTCGCAGGTATCTGCCTGCCGTGCGCCCTGCATATCTGGCGCGACGGCCGGGTGGCTGCCCTGCGCAGGGTCATGGCAGGCGCCGTCTCCATGGTGGTTCTTCATGGCCTGCTGGTGGTCGGCAGCGGAACCGGAGGTCACCCGCATACCGGCGTGCCGCCGTCGAACGTTCCGGGTGTCAGCGGCAGCGGCGGACTCTTGCTGGTCATCGCCCTGGAAATCACGACGGCGTTGCTCGCCGCGACGCTGGTCGCCCGCCTCAGGTCCGTCCCCAACTGCCAGTCACTTGGGGTAGCTCCGGATCTCCTCGACGTAACACGCATTTAACATTCCCGTCCGACGCGCGAAACGCTGGTTTGGCTACTGTGGTTCAACAAGGTTTACTAGTAGCTAACACCAACCGGACAGGAATGTTTCGATGACAAGTGTCGCAACCCCTGCTGTATCCGCTTCGCCCCTCGCCGACAGAATCTCCCTGGCGGACATCGCCCGGGCGCACGATGTCCGCTTCATCCTTGCCACGTTCGTGGACATGACCGGCAAGCCCTGCGCCAAGCTGGTGCCGGTGGAAGCCGCCGATGAGCTGGAAGCCGGGGCCATGGGCTTCGCCGGCTACGCGGCCGGCCTCATCGGACAGAAGCCGCAGGACGCGGACCTTATCGCCGTGCCCGACCTGGCATCGTTCACGCCCGTCCCTTTCATCAAGGAGGGCCTGGCCATCGTCCACTGCGATCCGCACGTCAACGGCCAGCCCTGGCCGTACGCGCCGCGGGTCATCCTGAAGAACACCCTCGCCCGCCTGGCCGGCCAGGGCATGCAGGCCAAAATCGGCGCCGAGGTTGAGTACTTCCTGGTCAACAGGAACGACGACGGGACGCTGAGCACCGCCGACGCGCGCGACGATTCCCCCCGCCCCTGCTACGACGCCCGCGGCGTCACCCGGATGTATGACCACCTCACCTCCATCTCCGAGGCGATGAACGGGCTGGGCTGGGGCAACTACGCCAACGACCATGAGGACGCCGCCGGCCAGTTCGAGCAGAACTTCAACTACGCGGACGCGCTCACCACCGCGGACCGGGTGGTCAGCCTTCGCTACATCCTCAATATCCTGGCGGAGCAGCGCGGCATGACCGCCACGTTTATGCCCAAGCCGTTCACGGACCGGACCGGAACGGGCCTGCACTTCCACCTTTCGCTGTGGTCCGGTGCCCAGGCGCTGTTCCCCGGTGATGACGGTGGGGATGACGGCGGAGCGGACGACGGCGGCCGCGGCCTTGGGCTGTCAGCGCTCGCTTACTCATTCATCGCCGGCATCCTGGAGCACGCGCCGGCCCTGCAGGCCTTCCTGGCTCCGACGGTGAATTCGTACAAACGCTCGGGTGCCACCACCAGTTCATCGGGCGCCACCTGGTCGCCGCGCAAGGCATCCTTCGGCGGCAACGACCGCACGCACATGATCCGCGTCCCGGACAACAAGCGGATCGAACTCCGCTCCGGCGACGGCTCGGCCAACCCCTACCTGGCCATCGCAACGGCCATTACGGCAGGCCTTGACGGCGTGG
>JBKKDH010000320.1:0-12611 GCA_046708445.1 Arthrobacter sp. | reverse complement strand
GTAGAGGCCATTCCCGTACTCGGAATGCTCATCACGGTAGCTCTGGGTACGGCCGCAGGACTGGCCTACACCGGACGGCTGATGAAGAACAGCGCCGAAATTTACTCCCAATGGCTCAATCGCCTTTGATCAGAAGCGAATGAACTCCATGACGCGCGCAAAAAAGCTGACAGCTGCATTGGCGTCACCTGCACCTTCACCGTGACCTGCTGTGTGCGAAATGGCTGGGCCTGAGGACCGCATGACATTTTCAGTTCGCTTCCCTGCCGCCCAGCCCGCGCATCTTCTCGATTACTGGCTCTCCCCGGAACTGGCCCGGATCAGTCCACCGAACGCCTCCCCGCGGCGGTGGAAGACGATCTGGCCACATGGCGGGACCCTTACTGCAACGCAGCTTATGGCCCGCTCTGAGCGTCGAGGCTGAGCTGCGACTCGAACATCCTGAAGTAGCGGCCGCGCAGTGCCACCAACTCCTTGTGCGTGCCCTGTTCAACGATGCGGCCGTCCTCGAGCATGTAGACAATGTCCGCCTTTTCGATGGTGGCGAGGCGGTGGCTAATGGCGATGATCGTGCTGCTGCGGTCCGCGAACAGCCGGGTGAAGATGCGGTGCTCGGCCAGCGCATCGATGGCTGACGTGGGCTCGTCCATCACCATGAAGGAGGCGTCGCGGTAGAAGTTCCTGGCCATCGCCAGCCGCTGCCACTGGCCGCCGGAGAGTCCGCTGCCCTTGCGTCCGCGTGGATCTTCCATCCAGTTGCTGACGTGGTTGTCCAGGCCGTTGGGCAGCTTGTTGATGAACTCGAGGGCCTCAGCGTCCTCGGCCGACCGGCGGATCCGGTTGTCGTCCTTCGCGGAATCGACGTCGCCGAAGTAGATGTTTTCCGCGGCGGTGGCGAACTCGTACTTCAGGAACTCCTGGCTCAGCACCGCCAGGTGGCGGTGCCAGGAGGTGACATCGACGGCGGCGAGGTCGACGCCGTCGAGCATTACCTGCCCTGAATCCGGGGCATAAAGCCCCGCCAGAATCCTGATAAGGGTGGACTTTCCGGCCCCGTTCTCCCCCACGATGGCGATGTGCTGCCCTTCCCGGATGGTCATGCTGATGCCGCGGATTACCTCGATATCGCTGCCGGTGTAGGTGAAGCGGATGTCCCGGAGTTCCACCGTCCGAGGGGCCTGCAGCAGCGGCGGGGCATGCCGGGAGTGGACGGGCAGGGCCATAAAGAGTTCATAGTCCTTGAGGTTCGCGAGGTCCTCGTCGATGGAGCTCAGGGACGACACGAGGTTGTTGGCGGTGGAGAGGGCCCGGCTGACGATCTGCTGGACGTACAGGAACTGGCCCACCGGCTGGGCGCGCGCAATGATCTGCCCCACCACCCAGATCAGCGACACCACTTCGGCGCCGTACTGCAGGGCATCGGCAGCCAGCTGCTTGGGGATGTACCGCTTCTGGAAGTCCAGCCGGCGGCGCTCGTCCGCGTCCCGCAGCCGGGACCGGAAATCCATCAGGTAGCCAACGATCCCGTACAGCCGCATCTCGGCGATGTGCTGCGGGCGCAGCAGGTTGGTTTCGATCATCCGGCGCTGGCGGCGCGAGTCCACCTGGGTGTTCCAGTGGGCGATCTGCTCCCGCGAAAGTTTGAACTGCAGGTAGACACTCGGGACGATCGCGACCAGGACGATGACCGCGATCCACCAGCTCACCAGCAGCAGGGCGCCGACGGCGAGAATCACCGAGACGAGCTGGGTGAAGATCGCTGCGATGCGGTCCAGGACCCGGGCGTAGGAGTCAGAGAACCGCTTGGCGCGGTCGTAGAGGTCAACGGTCTCTTTGTCGTCGTAGCGCCAGAATTCGAGCGCCAGGAACCGCTCGTACATGAGGTCGCCCACGATGGCGCCGACCTTGAAGCTCATGAGCTGCTGGATGTAGCGGTCCACGCTGCTGAAAGCACCCCAGAACAGTCCCAGCGCCGCGGTGATGATGACGTAGACAATTGCCTGCTGGCCCGCGGCCGTGTCGCCGGAATAGGCCGCCGCCAACGCGGTAGTGGTCAACGCGGCGAAGAAAGTGGTCACCAAAGGCAGCGTCGCCGAAATCAGCGAGCCCACAACTTTCATCACGACGGCGGCAGGCGAGGCCCGGAAACTGACGCGGAGGACCTGCGCCACCGCCCGGGCATATGGCCGGACGGCGAGCTTCCGCTTGGGATCCCGCTTGGGACTCAACTCAGCGGGATGGTGTGGTTCGGGCATGAATACAGCCTAGTTCCGTGCGCAGACACCAGGCACAGACACAAAGAGGCCCCAAGGACGAATCCCTGTGGCCTCTCAGCGTGCGGGTGGGCCCACGGCGCCCGGGCTCCCTGGCCGCAGCGAAGCGAAGCCAGGGAGGCGCCGGGACTAGCGTGAACCGTAGTTCGGTGCTTCCACCGTCATCTGGATGTCGTGCGGGTGCGATTCCTGGAGCCCCGCCGGGGTGATGCGCACAAACTTGCCGCGTGCCTTCAGCTCCGGAATGGTCGGTGAACCGACGTAGAACATGGTCTGGCGGAGGCCACCCACCAGCTGGTAGGCCACGGACGCGAGCGGGCCGCGGTAGGCGACGCGGCCTTCGATGCCCTCCGGGATCAGCTTGTCGTCGCCGGAGACGTCAGCCTGGAAGTAGCGGTCCTTCGAGTAGGACGTGTTCTTGCCGCGGGACTGCATTGCGCCGAGGGAGCCCATGCCGCGGTAGCTCTTGAACTGCTTGCCGTTGACGAAGATGAGCTCGCCCGGGGACTCGTCACAGCCGGCCAGCAGGGAACCGAGCATCACGGTGTCCGCGCCGGCAACCAGCGCCTTGCCGATGTCCCCCGAGTACTGCAGGCCGCCGTCGGCGATCAGCGGAACGCCGGCCGGGATGGCTGCCTTCGAGGATTCGTAAATGGCGGTGATCTGCGGGACACCCACGCCGGCCACCACGCGGGTGGTGCAGATGGAGCCGGGTCCCACGCCCACTTTGATGCCGTCGGCACCGGCGTCGATCAGTGCCTGTGCGCCTTCACGGGTGGCGGCCTGGCCGCCGATGATGTCCACGTGCGCCGCGACGGGGTCGGACTTCAGGCGGCGGATCATGTCCAGCACGCCCTGCGAGTGGCCGTTGGCGGTGTCCACGAAGAGGGCGTCGACGCCGGCGTCCACCAGTGCCATGGCCCGTTCCCAGCCGTCACCGAAGAAGCCGATGGCTGCGCCGACGCGCAGGCGGCCTTCCTCGTCCTTGGTGGCAAGCGGGTACTGCTCGGCCTTGGTGAAGTCCTTGGTGGTGATCAAGCCTTTGAGACGGCCCTGCTCGTCAACGAGCGGGAGCTTTTCGATCTTGTTGGTGGCCAGCTTGTGCGAGGCTTCGTCGCGGCTGATGCCCACGTGGCCGGTGACGAGCGGCATTTTGGTCATGACGTCGCTGACCAGCCGCAGCGGGAAGTCGGCTTCAGGCACAAAGCGGGTGTCCCTGTTGGTGACGATGCCCAGGAGCCGCATGCCCTCATCCACCACGGGCAGGCCGGAAACGCGGTACTGGGAGCAGATCTCGTCCAGTTCGGCCAGTGTGGCCTCAGGGCCGATGGTCAGCGGGTTGGTGATCATTCCCGACTCGCTTCGCTTGACCCGGTCCACCTGGTCGGCCTGGTCCTGGATGGACAGGTTGCGGTGCACCACGCCCAGGCCGCCCTGGCGCGCCATCGCGATGGCCATCCGGGATTCGGTCACCGTATCCATGGCGGCGGACAGCAGCGGGGTCTGCACCGTGATCCGCTTGGAGATCCGGGAGGAGGTGTCGGCGTCGGAGGGGATGACGTCGGTGTGGCCGGGGAGCAGCAGGACATCGTCGTACGTCAGGCCAACAAAGCCGAAAGGATCGTGTGCGGGCTGGGTCATGAGTGCGCCTCTTACCTTGGTTGCGGGGTCACGGGTAGGGGTTGCAGCTGATGACCAGCCCGTCATTACGGGACTGGTCCGTGCATGGGTTGCGGTGCGGGGGGTACTTCGTGCACGGGGTTCAGTACAGAAAGTATTGAGTAAATATTAGAACCTCCGCGCCGATCCCCCTATTCCGGAACGGCAATGTGAGCAACGGCACCGTCCCCACTCCCTCCCCGCGGGCGTGGGCCCAGCATTCGCGGAGGGATCAGGTCCAGCCGGTAGCGGCCAGGAGCCGTTCCTCAAACATGGGGATCATGCTCTGCACGTAGGTCTTGGTGAGGTGGTTGTCGTCCTTGTAGACGTAGACATTCCCCACCACGGCCGGGCAGGTGCCGCCGGCACAGATGAAGTCGCTCAGGTCCATCAGGTGCAGCCCGTCCACCTGGCCGCGGTAGCTGTCCAGCGGCGAGGACTCGGCCAAGGACTCGTTCAGCGGCGCGTTGCATTCCGGCGCATCCGGTCCATGTTTCTGGACGCAGTCGGGCATGTTGATGTTGAACCGGGGGTTGTCCCGGACTCCCACGACGTTTATCCCGGCTTCGGTGAAGGGGCGGATGCCGTCAAGATAGCCGGGGACTTCGGTTTCGAATGGCGCTTCCACGTGCGTCAGCGAGGCAACGGTGAACACCGCGTCCGGCCGGTGTTCCATGACGTAAGTTGCGCTGGCCCTATTGAAGGCGTTGCACTCCTCGTCCCTCTCGGGTGATTCGGCGCCGAAGCGGCAGTTTCCCTTGAGCAGCGTCACCACTTCCCAGCCGTGTTCCTTGGCGATCGGGCCCAGGGCTGCCATGTACTGCTGCGCGTGGGAGTCGCCCAGCACCACGATCTTTTTCGTCACCGCCTCCGGCTTGGTGTTCTGTAGGCACCCGGCCAGCAGTGGGTCGGAGGGAACGTTGTCATCGGTGCAGAGCCCGTCGATATCCGCCCATTCGTCCTTCATCGCCGCCGGGGCAGGAATGATCCGGGCTTCCGGTGTGGGCTTGCCGGCATTCTCCGGCGCGAGTGAGGCGGCCCCCGGGGTCAGCTCGCGGGGCTGCGCGGCCGCGGCAGCTTCCTCCGCCGTGAGGGTGGTCTGCCAGACGGCGACCGGACCGGCGAGCAGGCCGCAGCAGGCGGCAATCACGACGGCGGTACGCCAGGACCGCTTCTGCGGCCAATGCCATTCGCGGAGCGGCTTCTCCACAAAGCGGGTGGTAAGCACGGCGAGGACGATGGACGCGGCCACAACCGCCATGCCTTGGCCCAGTCCGGGCTTCTCGATCCCGGTGGCGGCCAGCGCAAGGACCAGCACCGGCCAGTGCCACAGGTACAGGGCGTAGGAATTGTCACCCAGGGCAACAAGGGGCTTCCAGCTCAGCATCCGTTCCACTCCGAACCGGCTTCCGCTGTGGCCGGCAACGATGATCGCCGCCGCGGCCAGCGTTGGCCACAGGGCAATGAAGCCCGGAAAGGACCGGTCCACCGTCAGCACCAGGCCGCAGGACACCATGGCTGCCAGGCCGGTCCAGCCGAGCACAACGCGTAGCGCTTTGCCGGGCCTCATGTAGGGCAGCACCAGTGCCAGCAGCGAGCCCAGGGCAAATTCCCACAGCCTCGTCCGGGTATCGAAGTAGGCGTAGGCCTGGTTGGTGGCTGTCTGCTCGATCGAATAGGCCAACGACGCCAGGAAGATCGCGGAGAAGGCTGCCACCAGGACAAGCCGGTAACTGGCGTTCGTCCGGCGCCGAAGCCACCGCCACACCAGCGCGGAGCCAGCGAACACGAGCGGCCAGAGGATGAAGACCTGGCCCTGGATGGACAGCGACCAGAAGTGCTGCAGCGGGCTTGCTCCGGAGTGGTCCTGCGCGTAGTAGTCGACGGCGGTATCGGCCAGCAGCCAGTTCTGCCGGTAGAGCAGGGAGGCCCAAACCTGGTCGAGGACGTCGGGCCAGCGGGTTTGCGGCAGGATCAGCCACGTGCCGGCCAGGATGCCAAGCAAAACCACGACGGCGGCGGGCAGCAACCGCTTGAAGAGGTGGAGCCAGTGCCGGACGAGGTTCAGGGGTTTGCCGGCCTCGACCTTCCGGACGAAGGAAAGCGTCAGCAGGAAAGCGGAGATGAGCAGGAAGATGTCCACGCCGCCGGAGACCCGACCCAGCCACACGTGGTAGGTCACCACCATGAGGACTGCGAGGGCCCGGAGCCCCTGGACTTCGGGCCGGAAGGTCGCTTTGCGTCCCTTGTAGGTCGCTTCATTCGCACGACCGGGAGCGGGCGTGGTTCTCGCAGTCGACACAAAAGACCTCTCGCAGCGCGTAACCAAAGCATCCATGTTACCGATCCGTAATTTCCCTGACCAATCAGTGCGGACCGGTCAACGGAGTTGGAGCGCCCGGGAAACTATGCTGTCCCCAGGCCAGGAAAGGGATCTGACGTGATAGTCCAGATGCGGATTTGTGTTCCCGGAGAGCTCTCCGGCGTCGTGCAGGAATGCTGTACCAGGCAGACCGGAACCGCCGAAGTGGCACGCCTTGTTGGGGCTTCCGTCCTTCCTCCCGGCGATGTCATCGAGGTCCAGGTCGCCCGTGAAGCGGTGGAGGAGCTGCTGGAGAAACTGCACGTCCTCAAGGTGCACGAAGCGGGGTCCATATCCGTCTCCATGCCGGAACTGGTCCTGTCCCGGCGCGCCGACGAGGCGGAAAACGCCGCGCCCGGCGACGGGGCTGACGCCCTGATCTGGGACGAGGTGACGCGGCAGACCGGTGAGGACTCCCGGCTGACGTGGAGCTACCTCGCCTTCCTCGTGCTGGCAACGCAGCTGGCCGCCATTGGCATCGTGACGAATTCAACGATCGCAATCGTCGGTGCCATGGCGGTAGGGCCGGAATTCGGCCCGCTGGCCGCCCTCGCCGTCGCCGTGGCCAGCGGCCGCTGGCGGCTGGGGCGCCGCGCCGCCGTCGCGCTCGGCGTCGGCTTCCCGGTGGCCATGCTGCTGGCGGCGCTGAGCGCCTGGCTGTCCGTGCCGCTGGGGCTCTTTCCGGCCGACGTCCTGGACAGCGGCTCGGCCGTGGAGTTCATCTACCACCCGGGACCGTATTCGCTGATCGTGGCGGTGCTGGCGGGGGCGGCCGGAATGCTGTCGGTCATCAGCCGGCGGTCGGCCGCCCTCATCGGTGTTTTCATCTCTGTGACTACGGTGCCGGCGGCAGGATTCGTCGCAGTGGCGCTGGTCCTCGGCGAATACCAGAAAGCTGCAGGTTCGGCGCTGCAGCTGCTGGTCAACATGGTGGGGATCGTGGCTGCTGCCGTGGCCGTCCTTGTCTTCTACCGGCTGGTGTCCACCCGGTTGCCGGAGAACACGGCGCGCCGGCTTAAGTGGAAGATGCGGCGGACTCGCGGCTGACCGAAACTGGGATTCGTCCGGCCAGGTAGCGCGCATCGCGGCTGGCACCCGGAAGGGTGGCCGAAAAGGCCGCGTACATAAACTCCTGGCCCAGGAAGAACAGCCCGGGCGAGTCAAGCGCAACGCCACGCTCCTGCCGGGGCAAAACGCCGTCGTCGAGCAGTGCCGGATCTATCCAGCTGAAATCATCTTTGAATCCCGTGCACCAGATGACGTTGGCGACCTCAAGCCGGGTCCCGTCCGCCAGGACGGGCAGCCCATTCTCCACTCCAGCGACCCGCGGCACGCGCCTGACGCCCGCGGCCAACAGATCCTTGGTCTTCGTCCGGACCAGGGGTTCTGCGTGTGCCTTGAATTTTGGTGCCGCTATGCGCCCGAGGGGATTGCCTAGCGTGAGGACGTTCAACTCAATGAACCGCACTACCGGCAGGAAGTATCGCGCCGCGGTCCGGCCGTGCTTTACCGGAATCTCGCCGCCGGGCTTGCCAGCCACGGTGGTGGGATGTGTCCGGGACACTTCGATGCCGATCTCCGCCCCCGAGTTCCCCAGCCCCACCACCAGGACCGGACCTTCCTGCAGCTGCCGGGGGTTCCGGTACTCGCTGGAGTGGAGCTGCACGATGGATGCCGCCAGTTCCGCGGCGAAGCCGGGCACCTTGGGTTCCTGGCTGCATCCTGTGGCGACGACGGCGTTGCGCGCCTCCCAGCGCCGGCCGTTGGCGGCGGCGATGTAGCGGTCACCTTCCCGCCACAGCCGTTCGATGCGGACGCCGTTGAGCACTGGCAGGTCGAACCGCGCGGCGTAGCCTTCAAGGTATCCGGCGACTTCATCCTTAGTGGGGAAGGCCAGCGGATCCGCCGGGAACGGCGCGCCCGGCAGTCCATCGTACTTGGCGGGGGTAAACACCCGGAGCGAATCCCACCGCTGGCGCCAGGCGTCTCCCGGCCGGCCGTTGGCATCCAGGATCAGGAACTTCCGTTGTTGTTCTTTCAGGTAGTAGCCCATGGCAAGGCCGGCCTGGCCGCCGCCGATGATCATCGTGTCCAGCATGCCGGTCAGATCGTTGTTGTCCATCACTGCGCTCCTTTTTCGCTGAGGTTGATTCCTACGGCTGAACCCGCCCGTTGTCCGGACGTCCTGCCACCGTCGGCTTCGCGTCCCGTCTCCCTGTAGCGCCACCACCAGGCCAGCATCAGGGCGGATGCCAGGACGTAGGCCAGGTGGAGGGCCCAGATGGGGCCGGCGGGCAGGTTGAAGACATAGACCGAGTGAACGGCATTGGCCACGTTGCTCAGGACCAGGTTCCCCAGGCTGTAGGAGGCGAGGTCCCGTGTGCGTGCGGCTTTCACCAGCATCGGCAGCATTCCCAAGGCAAACAGCACCGTCGAAAGGGTGCCGGCAAGGACTGGAAGGTTCATGCTTTGAGGCTACGATCGGGGCCTGCCCCACCGCGTCGGTTAAACCATGTAACTCTGCCCGACGGCTTTGTGGGTATTTTTGTGCAGCCCTTAGCCCGCCAGTCCGTGCTCGAACGCGTACCTCGTGGCGGCCGCGCGCGAGGAAAGGCCGAGCTTCAGGAAGATGTTGCTGATGTGCCGGGCCACGGTCTTTTCGCTCAGATAGAGTTCAGCGGCTATGGCCCGGTTGCCCTCGCCGGAGGCAACGAGCCGAAGCACTTCCGTTTCCCTCGGGGACAACGGACCCTTGGCCCCGATGTCGACGCCTTCCCGCATGAGCGAGGCTGCCCAGGCGGCGGCCGGCGCTGCGCCCAGTTCCAGGAACTCGGCGTGCGCGGCCTCGAAGTCCATCAGCGCCGAGGGCTCATCGCCGAGCGCCCTGCACGCACGCCCGATCAGTACCCGGCAGCGTGCCGCCTCGTAGGGCACACCGAGTTCCAGCCACAGCTTCCAGGCACGCCTCAGGGCAGGTGATGCACCCGCCGGATCACCTTCAGCGAGCCGGACCGCGCCGTCGGTCTGGTCGGCAACCGCCCGGACCATTGCCATCGGGCATTCGCGGGCAAAAGCTTCCAGCTCGTCGGCGCCCCGCCGCGCCGCCTCCAGGTCGGGTGCGGCCAACTCGACCTCCACCAGGGCGGGCAACAGATTCCGGCGGGTAGCGATGTCGGCCACGCCGGCCGCCCGGCGGATCATCGCCTGCGCCTGCTGCGCGTCTCCGCGGGCCAACAACAGGAGCGCCATGCCAGGCTGCGGCTCATAGCCGCTCCGCGCCGCCTCGCGGTAGGAGACTTCGGCGGCCTCCAGCTTGCCGGTGAGCCGCTGCACTTCGCCCTGCTGGTAGTAGCCGCCATACAGCGCCTGTGGGTCACCCCGGGTGGAACGTCCCTGGGCCGCGGCTGCCGCCTCCATCGCTTCGGCCCAGGCCCCGTGCAGCCGGAAGATTTCCGCACGGTGTGACTGGCACTGCCCGCTGAAGGCCACCATGTCAGGGCGGGCGTTGCACCAACGGTCCAGTGCCGTCGTCCATTGCAGTGCCCGCTCCAGGTCAAAGGCCAGGTGGCAGTTGCCAATGACGGCGCAGTAGATAATTCCTGAAGGGATTGGGGACAATTCCCCAGCCGTCACGGCCACCATGACTTCGTCGAACATCCGGAGGCCCTCTTCTGGGCGGCCAAGCATCAGCGTCGCCTGGCCGGTCCCGAGGAGCGCCAGGGCTGACAGGTCTTTGTCCTGGAATTTTTGGCCGAAGTCCGCCACCTGGGCGAAAACCTGCAGGGCGCCCGCCGGATCACCGCCGTAGAGCTTGCCGAGGCCCACCGGGAGGAGCAAAAGGCCCTGGACGGCGTCGGGCTCGGCCAGTTCATCCACCAATCTCTGGCCGCGGGCAAACCAGCCCCCGGCCCGTGCTGCCTCCCCTGAGTTCATCAGCTGCATCCCCATCCAGCCGGCACACCGGGCGGCACCGATGACGTCGCCGACGACCAGGTACTCTTCATGCGCCCGGGTGAGGGTGTCCAGGCCGGCTGTTGTGTTGCCGGTCAGGATTTCCGCGACGGCAAGCCGGTCAAGGTCCGGTGCAGGCAGTCCGCCTTGCTGGTCGGCATCACGGAAGCTCTCGAAGGCATCGGTCCAGCGGTTCTCGCGAAACGCCGCCCGGCCCTGGTCAATGCCCGCCTCAGCTGTCATCTGGCTGCCTTTCGGATACCGTCCACCCAGCGGTTCAGCCCGCCACGTGCCGAACGCGACCGTGTTTAAGCGCCACGGTACGCCCGCAGGAGAACCGGCACAAGCGGCCGCAGCTGCTAGGAACGCAGCAGGCCGCGCAGCGTCTGGATCGTGTCGGCGTCCGCCGCCGTCTTGTCGTCGCGGTAGCGCTTGACGCGTGCGAACCGGAGCGCGATTCCGCCTGGGTAACGCGAGGACTGCTGCACGCCGTCGATCGCTATCTCGACGACGGTGACGGGCTCGAGCCAGACGGTACCAGCCGTGCGCCGCACCTCGATCTCCTGGAACCTTTCGGTCTGCCAGCGCAGCAGCGCGTCGGTGAGGCCCTTGAAGGTCTTGCCCACCATGACGTAGCCGCCGGGTTCGCCGAACTCCCCGGTCGGGTCGAGGGCTCCGAGGTGCAGGTTCGACAGCAGCCCGGTGCGCCGTCCTGAGCCCCACTCGCAGGCGAGTACAACAAGGTCATAGGTGAGCACCGGCTTTACCTTGATCCAGTTGGAACCGCGCCGGCCGGCGGCATAGGCCGATCCGACCGCCTTCACCACCACGCCCTCGTGGCCCGCGGCAAGCGCCTCGCGGGACACTCGCTCAGCGACAGCCGCGTCCGCCGTGATAACCCCCGGGATCCGGTGTCCGGGGGCGATACGCTCGAGCACGCCGATGCGCGTTGACAGCGGCTCATCGAGCAGGTCGCGCCCGTCGATGTGCAGCACGTCGAAGAACCACGGGTGCAGCACCGTGGCGCGCGCCGCATCCGCCCCGAACCGCGACATGGTCTCCTGGAACGGCCGCGGGCCGCCGTCCTCGTCGAGGGTGAGGGTCTCGCCGTCGAGGATCACCTCGCTCACCGGCAGTCCGCGCACCACCTCCACCACCTCGGGCAGCCGGTGGGTCACGTCGGCCAGCGTGCGCGTGTAGATGCGCACATCGTTGCCGACGCGGTGCACCTGGATGCGTGCGCCGTCGAGCTTGTATTCCACGGACGCCTCCCCCGTGGCCTCCAGCGCCGCGCTGGCGCTGGCAGCGGTTGCGGCGAGCATGGGCTGAACAGGACGGCCAACGACGAGGCCGACGGCGTCCAGCTGGGCCGCCGTTCCCGTGATCGCCAGCAGGGCGGTCCCGCCGAGATCGCCGGAGAGCATCGCCGCGCGGCGTACGGCGTCGACGGGCCGATCGGCGGCGCGGGCAACGGCATCTGTCAGGATCCCCTCGAGTGCACCGGTACGCAGTTCACCGAGCAGCACGCCGGCGATGAACGCCTGCTCGCGCTCGGTGGCTGCCGCCGTGAGCGACCGAAGGGTTGCGGCCCGCTCCGCGGCCGAGCCGGCGCCTGCCATCACCAGGAGCCGGTCCAGCGCAGCATCGAGGTCGGCGACAGTCAGGCTCCGTTCGGCCGCCGGCTCCCCCATGGCCGCCGTCATGCCGCGCCAGCCGACCCCCACCCGGCCCTGCCGCGGATTGGCGGTAAGCAAGCCGACGGCCGTCGCGATGTCCGAGGGCTCGAGCCGGCGCAGCAGGTCGGCCAGTGCCTCGACCTTCGCGAGCCGGGAGCGGGTCGACGCGACGGCATCGGTTGTTTTCACGAGCTCGTCGAGCAGCATGGCACCAGTCTGCCACGCCGGCTGACTCTGGACAGGGCCGGAAGGCAGTTCCAGACTGGACGCATGGGAATCATCGTCGCGAACGTGTTTATTACCCTCGACGGCGTCTACCAGGCGCCCGGCGGCCGCGAAGAGGACACTGCCGGCGGCTTCGCTTTCGGCGGCTGGCAGGCGCCGGTGTCCGATGACGAGGCCGGCGCGGCGATCGGCGCCGAAATCGAAAACATCGACGCCCTGCTTCTCGGCCGGAAGACCTACGACATCTTCGCCGCCTTTTGGCCGCACCAGTCCGATGACATCGGCGGCACCCTCAACCGGGTGCCCAAGTTCGTCGTCTCCAGCACGCTGACTGATCCGACGTGGGCGGACACGACGGTGTTGCCCGATGCCACAGCCGCGGGCCGGCTCCGCGAGGAGTACGACCAAGTGCACATGTTCGGCAGCGGCGTCCTCATCCGTTCGCTCCTCGCTGCAGAAGTCCTG
>JBKKDH010000319.1:0-12801 GCA_046708445.1 Arthrobacter sp. | reverse complement strand
AGGAGCGCGAAGGCGGCAAGGGCCAGCCAGAACAGGTCACCCGCACCGGTCATGGCGAGGGTTCCGGAACCAATTCCGGCTGCGGCCGGAGCTGCTGGGTTGTCATACATGGTTGTTACCAGGCTTTCTTCTTGTTGAGGGCTGCGTCCACATACGCCTTCGCATGGACCACCTGCAGAAACAGGTCGATCACCAGCTCGTACATGGTGGCGGCGGCGAGCATGTATTTCCATCCCCGTAGCCGCACCGTGACCACACGTTCGATCACGAAGACACCGGTCACGGCCAGCCAGCACGGCTGAATGCTCAGTCCGGCCCCCGTGCCCAGTGCAAACGCCACCGTTCCGAAGTAGGCCAGCGTGACCAGGACACCCACCATGGCCAGGACCTGCCGGCCCCAGTACGGGCGCGTGACCCGGGTCCAGCCGTACTGCACGCAGTTCTCCACCGCGCCGCGCTTCCACCGGAGCCGCTGCGCCCACAGTTCGCGCCACGTAGGCATCACCTCGGTCACGAGCGTGCAGTCCGCCGGCGATTTGATCCGGTAACGAAGCGTCAGCAGGGCAAACGACAGCTCGTTATCCTCGGTCAGGACGGACGTGTCATAGACCCCGCCGCGGCCATTTCCCGGCGGCAGTGACCCGTCCAGCCTGGCCGCAATGACATCGCGCAGCGTACGCGTCCGGAACAGGGCCGCAGTGCCAGTGACCACGAGGCACTTGCCCTTGAGCCGCTTCACGTCGCGGGCGTAGCGTGCGTATTCGTTGCGCTGAAGGTGCCCCACGAAGCCGCCGCCGTGCCCGCCACGGAAAACGCCCCCGACGGCGCCAAGCCGGGAATCGCGCCGCAGGTGGGCTACCGCCCGCTCGATGAAGTCCCGGGACAGTTGCGAATCGGCGTCCTGGATAAGGATCATGTCCTCGGGCTCGGCGGCGGGCAGGAGCCCACTGAGCGCGAAGTTCAGTGCGCCGGCCTTTTTGTCGGAATTCCCCTCGGTGCGGAGGACCTCCGCGCCCGCTGAACGGGCAATTTCCTCGGTGGCATCGGTGCAATTGTCGGCCACCACAATCACCCTGTCCGGGCGGCGGGTCTGCGATGTGAGGGATTTCAGGGTTTCGCCGATACCGGCTTCCTCATTATGCGCCGGAATGAGGACCGTAATCACAGGAACACGGGCCTGGAAGATGCCGCAACGGATGCCGGAAAATTCCGTCCGAATGCTTGGAAAAGTGCATGAAATTGTGACGCAGCGCGCATTAACTAATTATCCCCACAGGAAAGTCATCGAATTCTTATTTCCTCTGAGCCTTTCAGCGCCAACGCAATCCATCGGCAAAGTACTGACAGCGAAGGCACAAGTTTTGGTAAAGAAGAACTCAACGCAGCTGGACCTCAATCAGCAGAATGCTGAGAGACCGCGGGGCGCACTGCGGTGCCCGCCGGCCGTCGCACTTCACCTCAATGCACAACATCACGCACGAAAACCGCAGATACAAACCACGATGTCGTGGCCACAGTCCACGCGAATCAAAGGAGATGAACGTGATCGGCAGTCCCATGACACCCAGCACGAGAACATGGCCAATGTGGGAGCCTCGGGGAGCGGCGTGGCCAGCGACGCCTTCGAGATCCCCGTGACCGACGGCCAGCTGGAGGCCATCCTCCGGTACGTCAAGCCGGGAGACCTGTTCCTGCTGGAAATGGGCATCAACGACACCGCGGAGAAGAACGCCACCACCGAGGCCGAGTTCACGGAGATCATGCGGGATATGGTCCGGCAGGTGGCGGCCACGGGGGCCACGCCCGTGCTCGTCACGCCGCAGGGCCGCGCCACCGACTGCGTGGACGGCGTGCACTCCTCGGTCAACCGCTGGTACCGCAACTCCACCGTGGCCCTGGCCAGCGAGGAGGACGTCCCGCTGGTGGACCTGAACGTCCTGGCGTCTGCGTACTTCACCGAAATCGGCCCGGAGGCCGCCCTGGCACTCTTTATGACTGGCGATACCCTCCACCCCAACCGCGCCGGCGCGGGCCAGCTTGCCAGGCTCGTGTCAGAAGACCTGGCCCGGAAGGGCCTCTAACGCAGGAAAAAGGGTCCCGAATCTTCCGCGAAATTTGAGCCGATCTTGAGGCATCCCTTGGGATCCCCTGCAGTTGACGGTCCACGCTATAAGCATCAGACCACCATCTGCGGGGAAGCAGGAAGAGTCATGGGGAACGAATCAGCTCTGGATGAGGTCATCGCCGTGGGAGGCGTGATCACGGACCAGCATCCGGTCGACTTCCACACCTTGGGGCTTGCCGGCTGCATTGACCGGCTCACCGTGCCCCTCCGTCAGCACGGGACAGCAGTCCGCTGGGATACTCCGCACTGGGGCATCGAGATCCCGGCGGACTGCGCGTCCCTGCTTTACCAGTCGGCCCGCGAAGCGCTGAGCAACGCCTTCAAATACTCGGATGCCTCACAACTCACGGTTCAGCTGGCCGCCGTGGACCACGGCATCCGCCTGGTGGTGTCCGACGACGGCGCGGGCTTTGACAGCAGGCTCGCCGTCAGCGGCCGGCACCACGGCTATGGGCTCCGGCTGATGTCCGTGGCGGTCCACGAGGCCGGCGGCTCCGTTGACATCTGCTCCAGCCCCGGCCGCGGCACCTGCGTGACCGTCACCCTGCCACTGGACTAGGACGGAAGCCCGCCGCGCTTTGGGGGGCGGCGGACCTCCGTTCAGCCCGGACCGGCGTCGACCCCGGTACCGGCACTGATCCGATGACCCTAGCGCGACAGCTTCTCGGCGTCAGGCTCAAGATCGCCGATGTGGCTGCCCGAGGCCTCCACCGCTTCCTTGAGGGCCCTTCCGGCCGGCGGGAAATCGGCGTCGTAACCGTAGCTGTCCAGCGGCAGGTCCTTGATGGGGATTTCGGTGAACTCGACCTGCAGCCAAGAGCCCCGGCAAGTTCTTGACAGCCGGTCCGGGCAGGCGCTGAATGATCTTTAAGAGGGGATCCACAGCAGGAAAACGGCAGCACAGGAGCAGGCAGTCATGAACGAGAAATTGGTAGCGGCGCAGCGCATCCACAGCGAAGCACCGGCCGAAGGAGACGAATTGGCGGACCCGACCGACCTCCGGATGCATTCCCAGGAACCCGCCGAGGGCGCGGACATCGACCCTGAGGCCGCCACCTAAGGGACGCATCCCCGTCAGTGCCAACTCCGCCCACGCCCTGGGAGTTTTGTCCACTCATGGCGGCTATAAGGCCTCCCATCTCGCCATAACTCCGGGGTGGGTCTTGCGGTACCGTGTTCATCCGCGCTAGGTTGAATCGATACAAGAAACCGCTTTCCCACGTTGCATCGAGGCGCGTGCCAGGCAGCGGCTTCACGGCGGAATTGGACACGATGACTGTAAACACCACTGTCGGGTGGATCGACGGCGAAGCACCCCTGGAACTCAGCGGCGGTATGACCTGGGGCATGCCGTTTGCCCGCGGAACGGTGGCCGGCGCCGATGCCATCGCGGTCCGCGACTCCTCCGGCCGGCCGGTCGCCAGCCAGGCCTGGCCGCTGGCCACATGGCCCGATGGCTCGCTCAAGTGGGCGGGTATTGCCCTGCCGGCCACGGATTCCCCCTCCACGGAGTACCGGGTAACGCACGACGCCGGCACCGCACCGGCCGCGGGCACCTCACCGGGGGTCACGGTGACGGAGCGCGACGACAGCGTCACAGTGTCCACCGGCACGCTGGAAATGGTCATCAGCCGCAGCGGTTCCACCCTGTTCAGCTCGCTCTCCCGCGGCGGCGCCACCGTAGCCACCGACGGCCGCCTGGTCAGCGTGCTCCAGGACGGCATCGCTGACGGTGCCGGCACCGTCAGCCGTGAGTCGTTCACCGGCGAGGTGGCCGCCGTCGTGCTTGAACAAAGCGGCCCGGTCCGCGCGGTGCTGCGGCTCGAAGGCAGCCACCGGCCGGATTCACCCTCAGGCAGGAAGCAGGCCTGGCTGCCGTTTGTGGTCCGCTTCTACTTCTACGCGGGGGCGCGGAGTGTGCGGATGGTCCACTCGTTTATCTGGGACGGCGACGCCGAGCAGGATTTCCTCGCCGGGCTGGGCGTGCGCTTCACGGTGCCGCTCCAGAGCGAACTCCATGACCGGCACATCCGGATCGCCGGCGCGGACGGCGGCTTCCTGTCCGAAGCGGTGCGCGGGCTGACCGGGCTCCGCCGCGACCCGGGCGAGGAGGTACGCCGGGCGCAGCTGGTGGGTGAAGCCACCCCTCCCCTGGCGGAATGGAACGAGGAGGTCTCGGGCAGGCTGCACCTCGTTCCCGCGTGGAACGACTTCACGCTCAGCCAGCTGAGTGCCGACGGCTTCGAGCTTCGTAAACGCACCGCGGAGGGCCACGCGTGGGTGGGCATTTCCGGCGGAACCCGGGCGGCTGGCTTCTGCTCCCTGAGCGACACCCGCGGCGGACTGGGCGTGGGAATCCGTGACTTCTGGCAGTCGCACCCGGGACAGCTGGACATCCGGGACGCGGCCGCCGATGGGGCGTCGCTGACTGCGTGGCTGTACTCGCCGGAGGCCCAGCCGATGGACCTGCGGTTCTACCATGACGGCCTGGGCCAGGACACGTTCGAAGAACAGCTCGAAGGTCTGGAAATCACGTACGAGGACTACGAGCCCGGGTTCGGCAACCCCACAGGCATTGCCCGCACACATGAGTTAACTCTGTTTGCCTATGGCTCCACCCCTTCCACGGAAAGCCTCGCCGCCGATGCACGGGCAGCTTCAGTACCGGCGCTCCTGCAGGCCACCCCGGAGTACCTCCATTCAGCGCAGGTGTTCGGCGACTGGGCCCCGGTGGACCGCAGCACGCCGGCACGGGCCGAGCTCGAAAGCAGGCTGGACTTCCTCTTCGACTTCTACGCCGGCCAGGTGGAGCAGCGCCGCTGGTACGGCTTCTGGAACTACGGCGACGTGATGCACACGTACGACGTCGACCGGCACGTGTGGCGGTACGACGTCGGCGGCTACGCCTGGGACAACTCCGAGCTCTCCCCGGACCTGTGGCTCTGGTATTCATATCTCCGTTCCGGCCGGGCAGACGTCTTCCGCTTCGCCGAGGCCATGACCCGGCACACCGGTGAGGTGGACGTCTACCATCTGGGTCCCTGGAAGGGCCTGGGCTCCCGCCACAATGTCCAGCATTGGGGCTGCAGCGCCAAGCAGCTGCGCATCAGCACCCCTGCCTACCGCCGGTTCTACTACTACCTGACGGCTGACGAGCGGACCGGGGACCTGCTGACCGAACTGGTGGACAGCGACCAGAACTTCCTGGGCCTGGACCCGGTCCGCAAGGTCAGGCCCGACGCCGACACCTACCGGCCGGACCGGAACGCCCTCGGCGTGGGGCTGGGAACTGACTGGGGTTCGCTGGCGGCTACCTGGCTCACCGACTGGGAACGCACCGGCAACCCCCGCTCCCGCGACCGGCTGCTGGGCACCATGGCCGACATCGGCGCCCTGAAATACGGGTTCCTCACGGGCGAGGCCCTCTACGATCTGGACAAGGGAAGGTTCGACGCCGGCCGCGAACGGATCCAGGTGTCCCACCTTTCGGCGGTGTTCGGGCTGGTGGAGATCTGCAGCGAGCTGGTGGACCTGGTCCCGGACAAGGACTTCGAGCGGGCATGGCTTCAGTACTGCCGGCTGTTCCTGGCTACTGAGGAGGAACAGATCGACGCGGTGGGGCAGCCGTTGCCCGGAATCTACCTGACCCAGGCGCACAGCAGGCTCAGCGCCTACGCCGCCGCCCGGCTCGGTGACCCTGATCTGGCAACACGGGCCTGGGAGAGTTTCACCGAAGGCGGCGAGCACCTCAACCACGAGTCCGCCTTCACGCTGCGGACCATCGAGCCGCCGCACGTGCTGCTCCCGGTGGACGAAGCACCGACCGTTTCGACCAATGACGCGTCCCAGTTCGGCCTGGCGGTGATCCAGAACCTGGCCCTGATCGGCGACCACCTCCCCCACTGAGCATCCGGCTGCGTCCCCCCAAACCAGCCTGCCGCCGTCGTACTTCCAGCCGTTTCCCAACCCGGCCTCCCGCCGTCGCCCGACCCAGTCTGGGGTCTGGCCGTGGGCTCCTTCGGAAGGTATGGTAAGCATGCTGATGAATTTTTTGTTCTTCATCAGCTCCGGTTCCAATCGAAGGAGACGTTGTGAGCACGAAAGTGGAAAAGCGCATTCTGGTGAACGTACCGGTCAGCACGGTCTACAACCAGTGGACCCAGTTCGAGGAATTCCCCCACTTTATGGGCGGCGTCAAGAGCGTCAAGCAGCTCAGTGATGACCGTCTGGAGTGGGTGGCAGAGATCGCGGGCGTCCGGCGGCAGTGGACCGCAAAGATCCTGGAGCAGATCCCCGACCGCAGGGTTGCCTGGGCAGCCACCGAGGGCGCCACCAACGCCGGCGCCGTGGAATTCGAAGACGTGGGCGGCGGCCAGACCTCCCTGCAGTTGACCCTTGAATACGACCCCGAGGGTTTCATTGAAAAAGTGGGCGACAAGCTCCACGTCGTTGACCGCCAGGCCGAAGCCGACCTGAAGAAGTTCAAGGAATTCATTGAGGCCGAGGGCTACGCCAGCGGCGCCTGGCGCGGTTCCGTCAGCGACGGCGCTGCTGTGGGCACCCCGGGCGTGGAGGATGCGGCAGCGTCCCGCGGCGACTCGGGCAAGGCAGGTTTCTCCGGCAAGATGGCAGCAGCGGCAGGAGTCGCGGCCGCCGCCGGCGCAGCGGCAGCCATGAGCGCGGGCGCGAACAAGGACGCCTACGAGGCCCGCGACGTCACGGCACCGGACGCCGTCCCGGCAGAGCCTGTCACGGTGACACCCATCCCCGCAGAACCGGTTTCAGCCGGCTCCCCTGCGGCCGGCACGACGGCGGCAGACGCTTCCTCGGGTTCTCTCGCCGATCTCGGTGACGACAGGATCGGGCACGCGTTCGACCAGACCAACGGCCTGGTGGACACCGAGGGCGAGTCCGACGAAACAGCCGAAGGTGAGCGGTACAGCGGAGGCGAACGTCGGGAAGACGACAACCGCCCGGGCGGACTTCCACCCGTGGGAGGAAACCTCGGACAGCACTGACGGGCGCCTCCGCGGGGCAGTCCGTGGCTCTGGTTCGTGGCCTCCAACGGCGCTATGTTAAGGCTGCTGATGACCCCCGGGACTCTTCATCAGATCCGGTTCCAGTCGAGGGAGACGTTGTGAGCACGAAGGTAGAGAAACGGATTGTTGTCGATGTACCGGTTGGCGTTGCGTACAACCAGTGGACCCAGTTCGAGGACTTCCCGCATTTTATGGGCGGCGTGCAAAGTGTGACCCAACTCAGCGATGACAGGCTGAAATGGGTGGCGCACATCGCCGGAGTCCGCCGGCAGTGGGAAGCGAAGATCGTCGAACAGATCCCCGACCGCAGGGTGGCGTGGGCGTCCACGGAAGGTGCCACCAACTCCGGCGCCGTGGACTTCCAGGATGCCGGCGGGAACAAGACCCAGCTGTCACTCACGTTGGAATACCAGCCCGAGGGCATGGTGGAAAAGGTCGGCGACCTGCTCCACGTGGTGGCCCGCCAGGCGGAGCATGACCTGAAGCAGTTCAAGGCGTTCATTGAACACGAGGGCCACGCCACCGGCGTCTGGCGCAAATCTGTCCCCGGAACTGCCGCCGGGGCCACCTCGGCCACAGGTGAAACCGGCGCGGCAACAGCGCCGACAAGCAGGGTCGCTCACCCGTTCGACCAGACCAACGGCCTCGTGGACTTTGAGGGCGAGTCGGACGAAACGGCGGAGGGCGAGAACTACAGTTCAGCGGAGCGGAGGCACAGGCATAACCGCGATGACCGATTGCTCCCGCCCAATCCCGGCTCAGGATCGCTCTGAAACGGCTTGCCCGCGACACCACCCGCCGTCGTTTGTGCCAGCGACGGGCCGGGCCCGCTTAAACGGTCCGGCCCCGCACGTTCGTGCGGGGCAGGACCGTTCTTATTGGCCGTGCTTGGCGATGGCGGGCCTTGGGCAAGAAAGAGCTGTCCGCCCCTAAGGTTGATCAGGGCATGACAAGTGCGGTCAAGACCTTCACGTTGCAAGGTGGGACAAATTGTTTCGTTTCCGTCCGGACTTTCCGGCGACGGCCTGGGGTGTCCCGGAGGCTTCCCCCGCCAGATGGTCGTGCTCGAGGCGGGCGAGTTCCACAGCGGGCATGGAAGCTTCGGCCCACTCCTTGAGCCCGTACACCACGCCAAGGAGCGAGCGGCCCAGCGGGCTCAGTTCGTAGTCCGTGCGGACCGGGACCGAGGCTGTCACGTAGCGCAGCAGCAGCCCGTCCCGTTCCAGCGAACGAAGCGTGGAGGTCAGCATTTTTTGGCTGGCTCCCGCGATCCGGCGCCGCAGTTCGCTGTGCCGGCGTGGGCCCTCAGCGAGTTCCAGCAAGACCAGGGTGACCCACTTGCTGCTGATGGTCTCCAGGAGCTGGCGGGCCGGGCAATGTTCCAGCGCGGCGTTGTAGGCAGCCTGATCCTGCTGTTGCTTCTGTTCGGCCGTGAGGCTCATGTCCACGTCCCCCGTCCTGTTCCGGCATGAAGCACCAGACTAGCCGCGGACGTCCTGGCATGGCACGTCAGGGTGCCCTAGGCACTTCAAAGTGCCTTCTTACGCCAGCTCCTGTCCGCCCGCGAGAATCGAGTAAGCCAGCCCGGCACTTTCGAAAGGACACCCATGCCCACCATCCTCCACGTCAACGCTTCCCCCCGAGGCTCCCACAGCAGCTCCCTGGAGCTTGCCCGCACCTTCATCGACTCCGTCCGGAACTTCTCCGGCGGCAACGTTGAGGTGGAGACCCTCAATCTGTTCGACTCCGGAGCCCTCCCCGATTTCGGCACCACGGCCGCGGCCGCCAAGATGGCAATCTTCACGGGGCAGGACCAGAGCCCGGAGCAGATCCGGGCCTGGGCTGCAGCCCGGGCGTTGTTCGACCAGTTCGCAGCCGCGGACGCGTACGTCTTCAATATCCCCATGTGGAATTCCGGCGTCCCCTACGTGCTCAAGCAGTGGATCGACGTCGTCACCCAGCCGGGCTGGAGCTTCGGCTTCGATCCACAGGCGGGCTACACCGGGCTCATGACCGGGAAGCAGGCCGTCGCCATCCACACGAGCGGGGTCTACGCTCCGGGCGTTCCCGCGGCGTTCGGCCGGGACTTCAGCAGCACCTTTTTCGCCGACTGGCTGGAGTTCGTGGGTATCCAGGATGCCACCCATGTCAGGTTTGCACCCACAGTGCTGGGCTCCGATCCGGAACAGGCGCGCCTGCTCGCTGTGTCAGAGCTCGACGCCGCCGCGCCGGGATTTGCGTCCAGGCTGGCGGCCGCCGGAGTGCTGCAGCCCGTGGCCGGCTGACTGCGGACCACATTCGTACCGCAGTCCTGCCACAGTCCTCGCCGCCGTGACTGGACACGGTGGCCGGGACTGTCCTAGCGTCGAAGCATGACCCGCCTGCCCGGCGGGCTCCAGCGCTGAAGCAGTCCGGCGCCCGCGTATACGCCGAAAGTGAGCTACTGTGCCTGCCACCCATTTTGACCGTTTCCTGGCTGAATCCGTGACGCCGCAGCGGGACTCTGGAACGGGATTAGGGCGCGATGAGCTCTACGGCCTTTATACGAGCTGGTGCCTGATCAACCAGGTTGAACCTGAGGATCCGTCATCCCTGTGGAAGGCGCTGAAACACCATGGGATCGCTGCCGAGCACAACAACCTGAACATGACCGGACCCGCCGCCGCGGACTACATCGTCGCCAGCGCCCCGGACCTCGTCTGACGTTTCAGGCCATCGCCGGATTATTCCCGCGGAAGCCCTGAAATATCTCCCCGGGCACCGCTGTTGGCCCGGACATGACAACAATTGGAATCATCGGAGCAGGACACATCGGAAGCCAGGTTGCGCGGAAGGCGGTGGCGCTCGGCTATGACGTGGTCATCAGCAACTCCCGCGGACCGGAGACCCTCACGGAGCTGGTAACGGAACTGGGCCCGGGGGCCCGGGCCGCAACCCCGGCGGAGGCAGCGACAGCGGGCGATTTCGCCGTCGTCACCGTGCCGCTGAGGAACTACCGGGACATTCCCGTGGCGCCGCTGGCCGGCAAGATCGTGATCGACACCAACAACTACTACTGGGAGCGGGACGGGCACATCCCAGCCCTGGACAACGGAGAGGCCACCACTTCAGGCCTGCTGCAGGAACACCTGCCGGAATCAAAGGTGGCCAAGGGCTTCAACCACATAATGGCCAAGGAAATCACCACCGACGGCACCCCCGCCGGCACCGAAAACCGCCGCGCCCTTGCCACGGCCAGCGACTACCCCGACGCCGCCGAACTGGTGACGCGCCTGTACGACGAGTTCGGTTTCGACACCGTCAATATCGGGCTGCTGTCCGAGAGCTGGCGCGTGGAACGGGACCGCCCGGCCTACGTGATCAGGCAGACCGAGGCCGAGCTGAAGGAAAACCTGGCCAACGCCCCGCGTACCATCTAGCGCCCGGTCGATCCGGTCAATACACCCGAAACTGACTGGCAGCTGACGTCCCCAAATCCGCTTTTGACGACGTCTGCTGCCGGTCAGTTGGGTTGGGGCTACAGGCGGGCCGGAACCAGGACCACCTCATGCAGGTCTGCCGTCGGCTCATCGAACTTCGCGTTGACCGCTGCCAGCTTGTTGCCGAACAGGGCAGCCGTAGTTGGAATCTGGAAGTGGTCGCTGGTGATGACGTCCTCAACAACACCGGAGGAGAAGTTGTTGGAGAGATCGATGCGGCTGATCTGGTTCATGAAATTCTGCACGGCCCACAACCGCTGACCCTGGACCAGTATGCCGTCAACGTTCGGCACGCTCACCCCTTGAACGACGGCACTTTCGCCGGTCGCCGGGTCGACGGTGTAGATCTGGGCGTTACCCGAGTGGGCCACAAACAGCACCCTTCCGCCCTTGGCCGATGCAATGCCGTTGAGGTTGAACTGATCCCCTGCATCGGCAGCGGGACCGCTCAGCGGAAGCGTCACAACGTCACCCAGTTCACCGCGGTGGCTGACCGGAACGAAGTACAGCTCGGCCGCCGCGGAGTTCGTGAACCACGCCCCGTCCGGGGTGAGCGCGACGTCGTTGATAAAGCCGGGTGCCAGCGCGATCTCCGCCACGGGTTCCAGCGTCGAGGTGTTGTAAACGTAGGCATTGCCGCCAGCCCCACCCGCTACGAACAGCAGGTTGCTACCGGCATCAAACTTCATCCCCACGGCCATCCGGCCATCCGGAGCGTCGATGATCTCCGTGGCGGTTCCGGTGCGAATGTCCCCTTGGAAAATGTCGCCGGTCTCCAACTCACCGGCGTAAAAAGTGGTTCCCCTCCCGGCTGCGATCCCCTCGGCTGACGTGGCGCCGTCGAGCATAATGACGCCGGAAGGCGGCGCCGCGGTGGCGGGCAGGGCCGGTGTCAGCAGTGCCATTAAAGCGATGAACGCGATGGCGGTACGGCGTTGTACTGTTCGGCGCATGATGCTTCCTCGGTTGGACTGATCCGCGCGGGGCAACAGACGGCATCAACAGGCGGGAGGCTCCGCACGATGGTCCTGCCAGTCTAGGCACCACCAAAGGCCCTGACCAGAGGCTGCCCAACGTCCGTGGAACGGACACGGAAACCTGCAGAAAGGCGCCCGGACGCCGACCCCAAACGGCGGCCCGGGCACCCGCTTTCAGAGCGCGACGGCGACCGGCCGGCCGCCTTCCACCGTCACCTCAAACCGGGCGAAACCGCCGTCGGCCTTGGGGACCACGACGGTCCTCAGCTGCCCCTCAACCGGGGCGAAGGCCTTGAACTCCATCTCGGTGGCCCAGTCGTACTCCGGCCGGTCCGTGACGGTTCCGAGCGGCAAGACTGCACCCTCGCGGACGTACACCCCAGCCTCCAGCACCGAAAATTCCTTGCGGTGCCACTGCGGGCCGGCCAGCTGCTCGCCGCTTTCCAGATGAGTCCAATTTCCCGCCGGGAGGTAGAAGTCCACGGTCCCGCCCTTGCCCATCACCGGCGCCACCAGCAGCTCCGATCCGAGCATGTATTGCCGGTCGAGGTAGGCGCAGGCGGGGTCCTCCGGGAACTCCAAAAACATGGGCCGCATCAGGGGTGATCCGGTCTGGTGCGCGTCTTCGGCCGAGGCCAGCAGGTACGGCATTAGCCGCATTTTCAGCCCCGTGAAATGGCGGAGCACGTCGCTGGATTCGTCGTCCACCAGCCAGGGCACGCGGTAGGAGTTGGAGCCGTGCAGCCGGGAATGGGATGACAGCAGCCCAAACGCGATCCACCGCTTGAACAGCTCCGGGTCCGGCGTCCCTTCGAACCCGCCGATGTCGTGGCTCCAGAATGCGAACCCTGAGGATGCCAGGGACAGGCTGCCGCGGAGGGATTCGGACATTGCCGAGAACGTGGACTCGCAGTCGCCGCCCCAGTGCACCGGGAGCTGCTGGCCGCCGGCAGTGGCGGACCGGGCAAAGAGCACGGCCTGGCCCTCGCCGAGTTCCTTGGAGAGCAGGTCGAACACGGTCCGGTTGTAGAGCTGCGCATAGTAGTTGTGCATTTTCTGCGGATCGGACCCGTCGTGCCAGGCCACGTCCGTGGGGATCCGCTCGCCGAAGTCTGTCTTGAAGGAATCCACGCCCTGGTTCAGCAGCGTGCGCAGCTTGTCCTGGTACCAGGTCACGGCGT
>JBKKDH010000318.1:0-3927 GCA_046708445.1 Arthrobacter sp. | reverse complement strand
TTCTGCGGAGCTGCCACGTTACGTGTCCCTTGTTCGTGTTCTATTGCGAAAACTTTTGGAGTCGGGCTTGAAGCTTTGAACCTTAACCTTCGAGTTGAAGGTTATAGTTATGTCAAGTAACTCATGTCTGTGACGGTATTTCCTATGGTTCGCACATTCAATAACCGCAGGCCGCGTGTCGTGCTATTCCCGGGAAATACAGAGATTCAGCGTGTCACGGGATGCCTGGGCACACTGACGTCGTAGATACGCACGGGGTTCTTCGGATCCGCCGGCACCTTCAGCAATGCCTCCAGGACCTTGGCCTTGAGTTCCCTCTCCGATGCGTTGCCCCAGACGATGGTCTGCCCGTCCACAAGCTTGAGTTCCACGGCATCCACCGATTGTGCCGAGGCATTGGACAGCTTCGCCAGGACTTCGGGGGGAAGGGCACCCAGGACCGCCGCGGTGGCCTGGAACAGGTCCTTGCCGATCGTGCCCGCGCCGCCGTCGATCACCGGCAGCGACACGGAGGCCGGATCCGTCGTGGCAGCCAGCTGGACACCGTCAACGTCAACCAGCTGGTACTGCTCCCCCTGCTTCACCAGTGCCACAGGGACGCGCTCCCTGACTTCGATCACCAGGTCCGACGGAGGCCGTGCCTGCGTTGTCACGGATTTGATCTGGACGAGTGGTTCCAGGAGCCGGTCCACCTCCTCGTCGGTGACTTGCGGCAGGGGTTTGCCCTTCAGGGGTTCAAGGGCGGTCCGAACCTGGTCAGGCGCCAGGAGCATGGTGCCGGATACCGAGATGGTGCTGACGGCGAGCAGGGGCGAAAAGATGGCTGCTCCGAGGATCCCGGCCACCACCGCTGCAACCGTGCAGGCCGCGATGATGATGTTCCGCTTCAGCCGCCTGCCTTTGGGCTCCGGGAAGGCCAGGACGTTGGCGCCTGCGCCTGCTCCCCTGGACTGCTGTTCCCTGGACTGCTTCTCCTTGGACTTGGCGCCCTTGGGCTGCCTGTCGTTTGCCGGGACCGGCTCCGCCGCGGGAGCGGTCTTGGAGGCGGAGATGACCTCCGGCTCCCGCGCGTGGCCTGGCGCGCGCGTGCCGGACGTGCTTCCCGTCCCGCCACCCCCCTGCCGGGCGCGTCCCGGCGAGGTGTAGGTGGGGCGCCTGGGACTAGCCACGCAGGGCCTGCACAATCTTCGGCCCGAACGCCGTCACATCGCCGGCTCCCGCGGTCAGGACAATGTCGCCGGCACGCGCGGCGCCGACAAGTGCCGCTACTGCGGCGTTTCCATCCACGAGTCGCCCTCCGGCGCCCAGGTGGTCGGCGATTAACTGGCTGGTGACGCCGGGGATCGGATCTTCGCGGGCCGGGTAGATGTCCAGGACCAGGGCGGTGTCTGCCAGGTTCAGGGCTTCGGCGAACTCCCGGGCGAACTCCCGGGTCCGGGAAAAGAGGTGCGGCTGGAAGAGGACGTGGACCTTGTGGTCACCCGCGACTGACCGGGCTGCTGAGAGGGCGGCACGCACTTCTGTGGGGTGGTGGGCGTAGTCGTCGAAGACACGGACGCCCCCGGCCTCCCCTTTCAGCTCAAAACGGCGTGACGCGCCGGAGAAGTTGCCCAGCGCGGCGGCTGCTGCGCCCGGGTCCACTCCCAGTTCCAGGGCGACCGCAAAGGCGGCGGCGGCGTTCAGGGCATTGTGCCTGCCCGGAACCTGCAGCTCAAGGGCGAAACGGCCAGCGGCGGTGGAGACCGAAACGTCTCCCGGGCCGCCGTCGTGCAGCACCAGGTCCGCTTCATCCGAGGTGCCATACAGGAGAACCCGGGTGTTGCCGCGTTCCAGGGTGCGGCGGGCAAGGGCCAGGGCGCCGGCATCGTCGGCGCAGGCGACCAGGACGCCGTCGGCGGGCAGCAGTTCAGTAAACCGGTCGAAGGACGCGTACACGGCTTCCGCGGTCCCGTAGTGGTCAAGGTGGTCCGGCTCCACATTGGTGGCCACGGCTATCCGGGGCCGGTAGTTCAGGAAGGAGCCGTCCGACTCGTCGGCCTCAGCCACAAAAATCCCGGAAGCTCCGTGTGCGGCGTTGACGCCGAGCGCAGGAACGTTGGCTCCGATCGCAAACGAAGGGTCCAGGCCGGCGCCCTGCAGCAGCACGGTGATCATCGACGTCGTCGTGGACTTGCCGTGCGTTCCTGCCACCGTGACCACAATGTCGTCGCCCATGGTGGCTGCCAGCGCCTCTGACCGGTGCAGCACCGGCAGCCCCGCTTCCCGGGCAGCCACGAGCTCGGGGTTGTCTGCGCGGATGGCGGAGCCCGCCACCACGGTCTGGGCGTCGCCGAGGTTCGCCCCGTCATATCCGACGGCTATCCTGGCACCTGCTGACGCGAGGTCGGCCATGACCGGGAGGTCCTTGGCGTCCGAGCCGCTCACCGCCAGCCCGCGGGCCACCATGATCCGGGCAACTGCGGACATGCCCACGCCGCCGATCCCGATGAAATGGACGCGGCCCAGGGACTCCTGGCTGTGGACGTTGGCGGGGCTCATGCGGATACCGCTTCCAGGACAAGACCAGCCATGCGCTGGTCGGCGTTTCTGATTCCAAGGCGCTGGGAGTTGGCCGCCATGGCGGCCAGCCGGGCTGGGTCAGTCACCAGCGGGATGAGCTGGTCCCTGACCCATTGGGCGGAGAAGTCCCGGTCCTGGACAAGGAGCGCTCCGTCAGCTTTCACCAGGCCGGCGGCGTTGAGCGCTTGTTCGCCGTTGCCGATAGGCAGCGGCACAAAGACGGCGGGCACGCCCACGGCGGCCGCTTCGCAGACCGTCGCCGCGCCGGACCTGGCCAGCAGCACGTCAGCGGCGGCGTAGGCCAGCTCCATGCCGTCCACGTATTCCACCTGCCGGTAGCCGGGTGCCGCGAGCGTGCTGCCGCCGGCGTCCAGCACGGCCTTCCCGCGTCCGGTGATGTGCAGTGTCTGGATGCCGGCGGCGGCCAGGTCCCCGACGGCGGCAGCCACAGTGCGGTTGATGCTCTGGGCACCGGATGACCCTCCGGTAACGATCAGCGTGGGCTGCGTCGGGTGCAGGCCCAGGGCTTCGCGGGCACCAGCCCGGGAGACGGACCGTTCCAGGCCCGAAATCTCAGTGCGCATGGGCATCCCGACGTGCCGGGCATGGCGGAGCCGGGTGGTGTCAAAAGCGACGGCCACGTACTTCGTCAGCATTGCGCCGACGCGGTTGGCAAGGCCGGGACGCGCGTTTGCTTCATGGATCACAATGGGGATCTTGCGGCGCCTGGCCGCCAGGTACATGGGGGTGCACACGTACCCGCCCACGCCGACGAGCACGTCGGCGCCATGCTCGTCCAGGATCCGGCCGGCCTGCCGTACGGCCCCGGCCAGGCGGCCAGGGAGCCTGAGCAGGTCCATGGACGGCTTGCGCGGCAACGGCACCCGGTCGATGGTGGCAAGGTCCAGTCCCGCAGCCGGCACCAGCCGGGTTTCCATGCCGGACGGTGTTCCGACGGCTAGGAGGCTGGCTTCAGGAGCGGCGGCCCGGATGGCGGCGGCGATGGCTAGGAGCGGGCTGATGTGGCCTGCGGTTCCGCCGCCGGCGAGGACGATGGAAAGGTTCTTGGAAGTCATCTGGGGCTAAGTACGCTTTCTTGCGGTTTTCTTCTGGCCGGTGGATTCCCGGGAGGGCCTGTTGCCAAACTTCAGCATCCGCTTGGGCCTGATTGACGGGGCCATCTGTTCCCGGGCGAGGGACAGCACGACGCCGACGGCGCACAACGACATCATGAGTGCCGAGCCGCCGTAGGAGATGAAGGGCAAAGGGACGCCGATCACGGGCATCAGCCCGGTGACCACGGACATGTTGACGGTGGCCTGGCCGAGGAGCCAGACCATGATGGTGCCCGCCAGGACCCGGTGGAAC
>JBKKDH010000317.1:0-4084 GCA_046708445.1 Arthrobacter sp. | reverse complement strand
GCCTACTCGAAGTGGAGTAACCCATGGAAACTTACGACGCCCTGCTGGCCTCGATCACCCCGGACTCCGGCGAAACCCGGACCATCCTTGACCCCGCCACCGGCACCCTCGTCGGCCACGCCCCGGTCCACACTATTGAAGACCTTGAGCAAGCGGTCAAAGCGGCAGAGGCAGCGCAGCCGGCCTGGGCCGCACTGGGCCACGACGCCCGGTCCGCCGCGCTCCTTAAGGCCGCCGACGCCGTCGAACGCTCCGCCGAGGAACTCGCCCGGCTGCTCTCCCGCGAGCAGGGCAAACCCCTCAACGGCCCGAACGCACGGTTTGAGGTGGGCGCCTGCGCCGCCTGGCTCCGGGCCGCCGCCACCATACCGCTCAACCCCGAGACCGTGGTGGACGACGGCGAAACGTACGCCGAGCTGCACTACCGGCCCATCGGCGTCGTCGGTGCCATCGGCCCATGGAACTGGCCCATGATGATCACCACCTGGCAGGTCGCCCCGGCACTCCGGATGGGCAACGCCGTGGTGGTCAAACCCTCCGAATACACTCCGCTCAGCGTCCTTGCCCTGGTCCACGTCCTGAACCAGGAACTGCCCGAAGGCCTCCTGACCGTGGTTTCCGGCGACCGCGAGGTAGGCGCGCGGCTGGCCGAACACCCGGCGATCGGGAAGATCATGTTCACCGGCTCCACCGCCACCGGACGGCAGATCATCAAATCCTCTGCGGACACCATCAAGCGGCTCACCTTGGAACTGGGCGGCAACGACGCCGGCATCGTCCTGCCCGATGCCGACCCCGCCTCGATCGCCGAAGGCCTCTTCTGGGGTGCCTTCATCAACACCGGCCAAACCTGCGCCGCGCTGAAGCGCCTTTACGTCCACGACGACATCTACGACGCCGTCTGCGAAGAACTCACCAAGGTGGCCGCCGCGATGCCCATGGGCAACGGGCTCGACGAGAACAACGTCCTGGGCCCGCTGCAGAACAGGGCGCAGTACGACGTCGTTACCTCTCTCGTGGAAGCCGCCCGCGGCTCCGGCGCCCGGATCCTCCTCGGCGGCAACCCGGACGCGGACCAGCCCGGCCACTTCTACCCCACCACCCTCGTGGCCGACATCGACAACACCAACCCCCTCGTCGCCGAGGAACAGTTCGGCCCCGCCCTGCCGATCATCCGCTACAGCAGTGTGGACCAGGTGGTCGCCATGGCCAACGGGCTCGACGTCGGACTCGGAGCCTCCGTCTGGTCCCCCAGCCTCACCGAAGCCCGCAAGGTCGCCGCCCGCCTCGAAGCCGGCACTGTTTGGATCAACAAGCACGGCGCCGTTGACCCGCGTGTCCCCTTCGGCGGAGCCAAGCAGTCCGGCTACGGCTTGGAATTCGGCGTCGAAGGCCTCAAAGCCCTCGGCGTCCCGCAAGCCATCAACGGCTGACCCCACAAAAATCCGGGGCCTGTCCGCATAGCCGCGCCTTGAAGGCACAGATCTGCGGACAAGCCCCGGATTCACGTTCAGCTTTGCTGGAGCGCCTGCTCCTGCAGCCACGGCCGGGTGGGGGTCTGGCCGAGCTGGTCGTTGAACTCCTGCGCTTCCCGGTAGTACTCCAGCATGGACAGCCGGGACGCGGCCGCGGGGTCCAGGAGGATCACTGCGCGGCGGTGAAGCTGCAGCACCGACGCCGGGCAGTTGGCGCTGACCGGGCCCTCCACCATCGCCTGGACGGCGGCGGCCTTGTTCTCCCCCATCGCCACCAGGACCGCCAGTTTCGCCTCGCGGATGGTGCCCAGCCCCTGGGTCAGGCACAGCCGCGGAACGTCGCCGTCGGGGAAGAACCGGGCGTTGTCAGTGCGGGTGGCCCCCGCCAGGGTCTTTACCCGGGTTCGCGAGGCAAGTGATGACGTCGGCTCGTTGAACCCGATGTGGCCGTTGGCCCCGATGCCCAGGATCTGGATGTCCACTCCACCGGCGGCGGCGATCGCCGCATCGTAGCGCTCGGCTTCGGCCACCAGGTCAGCCGCGTCGCCCTGCGGGGTGTAAAGCCGCTCCAGGGGCAGGTCTACGTGATCTACGAACTCCCGCCGGATAGTGGTGTAGTACGACTGTTCGTGGTCTTTCGGCAGCCCGGCGTACTCGTCCAGCGTGAAGCCGGTGACCTGGCTGAAGCTGAGCTGTTCCTCGCGGTGCCGCCGGATGAGCTCCTGATAGGTGGAACTCGGGGAGCCGCCGGTGGCCAGGCCAAGGACCGCCGGAGCCCTCCGCACCCTGGCCTCGATAATGTCGGCCGCCCGGGCTCCTACGTGATCAACGGACTCACACAGAACTATCTGCACGGTCATTCCTTTCCTGCGTTTGTGGTGTGCCAGCACGGTAGGCCTGCACAAGTTCAAGTTCTGCGGTGGCCACCAGCACGTCCGCACGGTATCCCGCGGCGATGGCGCCAACCCTGGTGGGGCCCCGGTCAAGGCCCATCAGCCGGGCCGGTGTGGACGAAGCAGCGGCCACGGCGTCGGCGACCGGGATCCCCCATTCGACGCACCGGCGCACGTTTTCCAGCAGGAAACTCGTAGCCCCGGCGATCGCGCCGGCCTTCCCCTCTTCCCCGGGGTGGGTCCCCGCCGCCGGTGCCAGCCGTGCCACCCGGTCCTGGACCAGCACGTCCAGGCTGCCGAGGGTGTAGTGCCCGTCGGACATACCCGCCGCCGCCATCGCATCCGTTATGAGTGCAATCGAGCGGGGCCCGACGAGGTTGAACACCATCCGGACGATTTCCGGGTCCAGGTGCACACCGTCCGCAATCAGCTCCAGCACCATGTGCCCGGGTGACTGCTCGGCGGCCTGCAGCATCACCGCGACGGGCCCGGCAGCCCGGTGGCCCAGCGGGGGCATCCGGTTGAACAGGTGCGTGGCCGACCACGGGTGGTCGCCACCCCCAACGTCTACGCCGCCATCAGCGCCTAGGACTTCCCGGGTCTGGGCCGCCGTAGCAGCGGTGTGACCAAGGGAAGGAACGACGCCGTGTTCCCGGCAGAGCTGCACCAGCTCACCAAAGAGCGGGGTTTCGGGGGCAAGAGTCAGCGACCGCACGGTCCCGCGTCCCGCCTCAAGCCACTGCCGCAGGAGCTCCGGGTCGCCGTCGTTGATGGCTGCCGGGTCCTGTGCGCCGCACATGCTCGTGGTGATGAACGGCCCCTCCAAATGCAGGCCGGCCAACGTGCCGTCCCGCACCAGGTCCCGCAGCACGGAGATCTCTTCCAGCAGCACCTGCGACGGCGCCGAGACGAGCGAGGCGAGTACCGACGTCGTGCCTTGCGCTGCGTGGTGGCCGGCAGCCAGGCGTGCTCCGTCCGCATCCGCGGAGAAGGTGTGCCCCACGGCACCGTGGCAGTGGACGTCCACGAGCCCGGGCAGGATCAGCGGCACCTGCCGGACCTCGGCGTCGAATCCTGTCGGCAGGTCCGACGTCGGGCCGCACCACTGGATGGTTCCCCCGGCCATCACAACCGTGCCGTCATCAATCACTGCGGCACCGGGGTGGCCGGTGACGAGGCGGCCCCGCAGACCCACCACGCCGTCTGCCCCGCCGTCCCCGGTCGGCGAAAGGTCAGCTGGCATCGGCTTTGGCCATCGAGCCGTTCTCGTCGGTTTCGTCTTCGCGGCCCATGGTGCGCAGGTTCCAGCGGCGGATCACAAAGCGGAACACCACGTAGTAGATGGCGGCATAGACCAGCCCGATCGGGATCAGCCACAGCGGGTTCTGCGCAATGCCGAAGTTCAGGACATAGTCGATGGCTCCTGCTGAGAACCCGAACCCGTGATGAATGCCCAGGAAGTTGACCAGCATCATGGACGTTCCGGTCAGGAAGGCGTGGACGACGTACAGCGGCCAGGCCACGAACATAAAGGAGAATTCCAGCGGTTCGGTGATGCCGGTGAGGAAGGCGGTGAGACCGGTGGAGAGCATCACGCCGCCCACGATCTTGCGCTGTGACGGCTTGGCTTCCTGCCAGATGGCCAGGGCGGCGGGGGGCAGGGCGAACATCATTATGGGGAAGAAACCGGTCATAAAGACGCCGGCGGTGGGGTCC